>JADDPY010000519.1:3341-3894 GCA_016781635.1 Rubrobacter sp. | reverse complement strand
AGGGCGCTGAACCCGACGCCGCGGTACGCGCCTTGGGAGAAGCCTCGTTACGAAGATTTCGAGAAGCGCGTCTGCATCGTCGGGGGCGGCTTCGGTGGGTACTCGGCGGCCACGAAGCTTACCCAAAGGACCAAGGGTCGCGAGGACGTGGGCGTCCTTGTCATCGCGCGCGACAACTTCTTCACCTTCTGGCCGATGGTGCCCGGTATCGTCAGCAGCGACATCGACACCCGCAACGTGGCGCAGCCCTTGAGGCGCGCCCTCATCACCGCCGGGGCCAGTTTCCGTCGCGCCAAGCTCAAGGAGATTGACCACGAGAACAAGAGGGTCTTGGCCGATGGTGGGTTGGACTTCCCGTATGACCAACTCGTGATCTCGCTCGGTGGTCAGCCTAACTTTTTCGGCATCCCAGGGGTGGAGGAGTACGCTCTGCACATGAGGGGTGTGGAGGACGCCGAGCACATAAGGAACCGCGTGATCGAGCGCTTCGAGGAGGTCTCCTTGATGCGCGGTGAGGCCCCCGAGTCGAAGCTGACTTTCGTCGTCATAGGCG
>JADDPY010000519.1:0-3319 GCA_016781635.1 Rubrobacter sp. | reverse complement strand
CGCGTCGGAGATTCATACCCTCGTCCACGAGTCTCTCGCCCCCGACTACCCGAACATTGACCCGAGCAGGGTCAGGGTCTTCCTGCTGGAGGGTGCGCCCCAGATTCTGGGGGAGCTCGACCCGTCGTTGCAGCGCGCCGCCCGCACCCGGCTCTACAACGAGAACATCGAAGTTATGACGAACACGCTGGCCGAGGAGGTTACGGAGGACCAGGTCAGGCTCAAGGGTGGTGACGTGATCCACTCGGAGAACGTGATCTGGACGGCCGGCAATCGTCCAAACGTCGCCATTCAGGACCTTGGCCTCCCCGTCGACGAGCGCAACGGGATAAAGGTCGACGAGTACCTGCGCGTCCAGGGCTACCCCGGCATCTGGGCCATCGGCGACTGCGCAGCCATCCGTGACGTCCGTGAGGGCTCCGAAGGCAGGTTTGTCCCCCCGACGGCTCAGGCCGCCGGCCAGCAGGGCGAAACCGTCGCGAAGAACATCCTCGCAACCCTCGACGGTCGTGAGGATGAGCTGGAGAGGTTCGAGTACAAGCCTCTGGGTCAGCTTGTGGAGCTCGGAAGCGACTTCGCCGTGAACGAGGTTATGGGGGTGCGCTTCTCCGGGCGCGCCGCCGCGATCTTCTGGCGGATGGCCTACCTCGTCAGGCTCAACAGCCCTCAGAGCCGGATCCGTATCGCGGCTGACTGGATCTCCGCGCTCTTTGTCTCGCCCGCCGTTACGCAGATTCGCGGTACCTCGGAGTAGTAGCCCGAGGTTTCGCACCCATGCCGCTTGAGACTCGGCGGCAAAGGTGCTACGTTGGCCTCTGTTTAACGGCTCGTGGAGGGTAGGACACGACGCGGTGGAATATCGTGGTTCAACCGAGGCTAGTCACGGCGCGCCCCGTCCCTTTGGGATGACGCCGTGAACCTCGCCAACCAGCTTACTCTGGCCCGCATCGTGGCGATCCTGCCGGTCATGGCTGTGCTTTACCTGCCGTTCCCCGGTAGCCGGTTCGTGCTGCTGGCGATCTACGTCGCGGCCATCCTGACGGACTACTTCGACGGCGTCCTGGCCCGGAGGTCCGGAAAAGTCACGGCCTTCGGCAAGCTCATGGACTCCATCGCCGACAAAGCGCTCATCGTCTCTCTCTTCTTCGCCCTCGTCGGGGAAGGGATGATGCCGTCGTGGATGGCCGCGATCATGGTCGTCCGCGAGTTTGCGGTTACGGGCCTTCGTATGGTGGCGCTGGAGTCCGGCGAGGTAATCGCTGCGAACCGCTGGGGGAAGGCGAAGATGAACGCCCAGAGCCTGGCCATTTTTATCCTGCTCCTCGCCTACGCTGGCATCGGCGGTGCGGCGATGGCCTCCCTGGGCTGGTGGGTTATGTTCGTCGCCCTGATCCTTACGCTGTTCTCCGGCTGGTCGTACCTCAAGGATACCCCGAGGATACTCGCCGCCACCGCCGGCCAAGACCGGGCGTAGAGAGCCTACCTTTATGTCCGAGAAGGCCGAGAACCGTCTTACGCCAGCCGAGGTCGAGATCGTGCTTCGACACGCCGCCGAGCTCAGGGCCCGCCGCAAGGACAAGGGCACCGAGGCGCAGTCCGTTTCGCCTGATGTTCTGATACAGGTCGCCGCTATCGCCGGAATCTCCGAGCACGACGTTCGCCGCGCACTCTTCGACCTCTACAGCGACAGGACCGCTGAGCCGTTCACCGCGGCACGAAGGTTCTATGGCCCCTCCCGCCTGAGGAGCCTGCGCGAGGTCGAGAGGCCCGCCGAGGTCGTCCGGGAGCACTTGGAGGAGCTTTTGAGGCGCGAGCAGGGCTTGAAAATGCGGCGTAAGACCGAAGGAAGCAGCCTGTTCGACCCGGGGGACCTCCTCGGCACTGTCCGACGCGCCCTCGACTTCTCCGGAAACCGTTCTCTACTCAAGGCGCGCTCCGTGGAGCTCCGGGTCGAGGACGTAGAGCAAGGCCGCTCCGCTGCCAACCTCACCACGGACGTTTCCAACCAGCGCAGCGAATACCTGTCCCTGAGCGGAATTCTAGGCGCCACCCTCGCTCTGCCGCTGGCAATCGCCGGCTTCGCCGGTACCGGCGGAGATTGGGTTTACTTTCTCGGCGTGCTCCCGGCCCTCGCGGCCCCGGCGGTAGGTTTCAAGCTCGCCTACCAGAAAGCCTGCGCTGACACACGCCGCACGATGGATAGTCTCCTCGACGCCGCGGAGGAGGGTCGTGCGGGCGAGTCGGACGCGGAGGAGCCGCGGGAGGGGCCACCCGGCCAACTCCGGAGTCTCAAGCCCATCCCGAGATACACACGTCCTTCGGACGAGTGAGCCTCAGCGGCCGGCTTTCGGCCAACCTTCGGCGGTGCAACGTGAGCTTACCTGAGTAGATGACCAGGTTTCGGTGATGGGCCACGGTCTCACCCGAAACGGATGAATGAAAGCTGACCACTGGCTGTTATATTGTTCTTATGCCTCTGAACGTACTCAAAGAAATCTTTGGTTTCGACACGTTCCGGCCCGGGCAGGAGGGCGTCATAAAAGCCGTCCTCGACGGGCGAGACACCTTGGCGGTGATGCCGACGGGGGGTGGAAAAAGCCTATGCTATCAGGTGCCGGCGCTCATGCGCGAGGGGCTGACCGTGATCGTCTCGCCCCTTATCTCGCTCATGAAGGACCAGGTCGACTCGCTGCTCCAGAGCTCCGTGACGACGGCGGCGACGCTGCATTCGGGGCTCTCGCCCGAGGAGCGGTGGGAGGTCGAGCAGAAGGTCCGGACCGGCGAGATCCGGATGCTCTACGTCGCCCCGGAGCGCCTGCGCTCGCTCGAGTTCGTCCTCACGCTGAGACGAGCCGGGGTGAGCCTGTTCGTCGTGGACGAGGCCCACTGCATCTCCGAGTGGGGCCACGATTTTCGGCCGGACTACCTGTTCCTGCCGCGCGCAGTGCGTGACCTCGGGAGCCCGCCGGTCCTCGCGCTCACCGCGACCGCCACCCCGCGCGTCCGCCAGGACATCCTGCGCTCCTTGAGGATGCGCGACCCCGAGATCGTCGTTACGAGCTTCAACCGTCCGAACCTCGCCTACCGCGTCCTGCCCGTAAAGGACAAGGACGGTAAGCTTTCCCGCATCCTGGATGTGATCCGCCACAATCCACCCCCCGGTATCGTCTACGGCACCACCAGGAAGGAGTGTGAGGAGCTCGCCTCGGGGCTCCGGCGCGCCGGGGTAAACGCCGCTCACTACCACGCGGGGCTCGCCCCGAAGGATCGCTCGAGCGTACAGGAACGCTTTATGACGGACGAGGTGGACGTCGTGGTC
>JADDPY010000173.1 GCA_016781635.1 Rubrobacter sp. | reverse complement strand
AACAGTGCAGAGAACAACGGAAAGCTACGACGCACTACTCGTACCGGTAACGTGTGACTTGACAAACCCAATCCCAGCAGGCACAATGAACGCATGGAGCTGAGCATCACGACTCTGGCGGACCGGATCACCAACGAGTCCGAGGCCTATCTGTTCATGGAGCAGCTGCGCTGGGGCGACACTCCTTTCTGCCCCCACTGTGGCAGCACGGCCGTCAACTACATCCGGCCCCTCAACGGTGTCTCCCGCAAGACCCGTACCGGAGCAGCTAGTCAGCGCCGGGTGTGGAAGTGCCAGGCTTGCCCCGGCCGCAAGCAGTTCTCGGCCCTGACGGGGACGATCTTCCACGGCTCCAAGGTCAGCGTTCGCAAGTGGCTGTTCGTCTTCTTCGAGGTCTGCTCATCGAAGAACGGGGTGGCAGCTCGGGAGATCGAGCGCAAGTACGACCTGACCGCCAAGACCGCGTGGTTCATGCTTCACCGCATCCGCGAGGCCATGAAGCGTGACCCACTGGTGGGGATGCTGTCGGGGACCATCGTGGCCGATGAGACGTTCGTCGGCGGCAAGCCAAAGAACCGCCACCGCAGCCGTCGCGAGCAGGACAACGTCATCGTCCCCGCCCAGCCTGGCATCGACGTCGGCAACATCAAGACGGACAAGACGGCGGTGTTCTCGCTGGTCGACAAGGCCACCGGTGAGGTTCGGTCCCGCGTGGTGCCCGACGTGTCGGGAGCATCACTCCGCAAGGCCATGGCCGACCAGGTCGACTTCGCACGGTCGCACCTGGAAACCGACGGGTGGAAGGCATACAAGGGCATCGGCACCGAGTTCGCTTCCCACCAGGCGGTCGACCACACGGCCGGTGAGTACGTCCGTGGGACCGTCAGCACCAACATGGCCGAGGGGTACTTCTCGCAGCTCAAGCGCTCGATCGACGGGACGCACCACCACGTCAGCGTCGAGCATCTCCACCGATACCTGGCCGAGTTCGACTACCGCTACACCACCCGGAAGCTCTCCGACACGACCCGGATGCGGACGCTCATGGGCCAGGTCGGCGACCGCCGCCTCACCTACCGGCCAATCGTGACGGGGCAGGGGTGGAGCACCCCGGAATCGAACCGGAACTCGTAGGCTTCCAAGGCCTACGAGCGTCACCACATGACCTGCCCCGAATCCAGCCCAACTCTGAGCGCTTTTCGCCGGGGCTGCAACCCAATTTCGTGACCAGCAGCCTGCTGATTCACCTACTAGACTGTTGAAGTGGCGACCGTCACAGCCTCAGCACTCGGTGCAGGGATATATCTGTTGCCCGAGGCTGCCTTTCTGCTTGGCATAGACGAGCGGTCTATCGCCCGGTGGTCGCGGCGTACGCCATCTGGAAAGGGACCCCTAATCGCCCCTTCTCACGATTGGGCGTTTTCTTTCCACGATTTGCTGAGCTTGGCTGTCGTTGCAGTCTTTAGGCAGCGGGGTGTGACTCCTGACGGGATACGACGAACGATCTCTTACCTCGAAAACGAGTTCTCGACCCCTCGGCCACTCGCGCACAAGAAGATCGTCGACGCACTCCACACCGTTGGCAAAGCCGTCCTGCTCAGACCCGGCATCGACGTTACGAAAAGTGGGCAGATGACCTTGGTGGAGACTGTCGCTACGTATCTACGGCCGATTGAGTACGGAGGGGACTTCCTCGCTCGTTTGTGGAAGCCGACACGGTACGTGGCTCTGAACCCGAAGGTCCAAGCGGGAAGACCGTGCATCTCCGGCACGCGGGTCACGACTGACGTTGTGGCCAGCCGGGCATTGCATGGCGAACCACCCAAGGTGATCGCCGACGACCTTCAGATCACCGTTCGACAGGTGACCGCCGCTTCAGAGTTTGAAGCACGCCTACGAGACGGACAAGGCCTTGCTCTCGTAGCCTGACGGCGTGGCTGAGCCGCGCCAGTTCCACCTTCGTCTCCTTTTCGACGAACAGATGAGTAGCAGTGTGGCGAAGGCTCTCGTGTGCTTGGGTAAGCGGGTCTCATACGTGGGGGACGATGGCCAACCTCCCACCGAAGCCGACGATTCTGAGGTTGCTGCGGCCGCAAAGCAACAGAGACGTGTCCTAGTCACGTTCAACTTTGATATGGTCCTCGCTGCTTGCGACACAGGTGTTCGGTTCATGTGGTTTGACCAACGTGGCCGAAGTCCAACAATGTTAGAGACAGCGGCGATTTTCCTTCGACAGTGGGAGACCTGGGAAGAGAAACTAGCCGACCCAACCGTCATGTGTTTGAAGGTTGGCCGTGGAAGCATCGAAGTTCTTAGCGTTGAGGATGCCTACCGTCGTGCATTCCGCCGGGACCAACGAGTGCGACGGAGAAAAGCGCGTAAAGCGAAGCGGGCGGCCGATAGACAACAGGGACGCCTCGTCTTTGACGAAGAAGAAGAGGGGTAACGTGTGACCGTGCCTGAGCAGCAACACCCCACGCCTGAGGAACGGGACGAGGAGCGGGTCAGCCTCTACCCGCTCGACCCCATCGAAGCGCTACGGGCAGCGCTACAGGTGGACCCGAACAGCGACCCGGTAGAGGAAGAGGACAAGGGCTAGGACCGGTCGCTGTCGATCAGCTCGTCTACCGTCGGCAGCTCCGCCGCTGCGCGGCCCTTCGGAAGTGGCAGTTCGGGTGCGAGCAGGCTGGGTGTCGGCGTCACCAAGTCGGGAACGTCCTTTAGCAGATCGGCGACGGTGACCAACTCGATCTCGATGCCCTTGGCGGTCTTCGCCCTGGCGGCCTCCTCGTAGGCACCACGCGTGAAGCTGAACGCAACGATGTAGCCCTTCGACTTCCCGTTGCGCTCCACGGCCGTCTCGAAGTTGTCCACGACGTTTCGCCCGACGCTCTTGGACTGCTTCACCTGAATCGGGTCATGCGTCATGAACGACAACCCGTCGATCCCCATGTCTCCCGACTTGCGCTGGGAGTGCGTTCCGTTGAACCGCTGGATCACCCAGTTCTGGAACTCGAACGGCTTGAGGTCGTGCAGCTGCTGTTCGGACACCGGCATCCCGACGAGCTTGACCTGCTGCGCGCCGACCTTCTCCATGCGCCGCTTCATGAGCCCGACAGCGGTAGGGCTGATGTCGATGCCGATCCACTGCCGGTGGTGGACCTGAGCGACCACCTGCGTCGTCCCACAGCCCGCGAAGGGGTCGAGCACGATGTCGTTGGTCTTCGAGGATGCGAGGATGATGCGCTCCAACAGCGCTTCGGGTTTCTGGGTGGGATAGCCGAGACGGGCCTTGGCTGACGGAGCGACGATGGGGATCGACCACACGTCGTCTGGGTGCTTACCCTTGGGGTTGAGAGCCTGCGGCCCGAAGTCGCCACCCTTGCGGACGTTCCCGATGTAGTGGCTGAAGCGTTCCTTGGTTGTCTCGGCGTACTCCTCGCGGACCGGATCAGGGTTGAAGGTCCAGTCCTTGCCCTTGGTGTAGAAGAGGATCGTGTCGTGGCGCCTTGCCCAGCGACGGGGTGAGACACCGGCGCCTCGGTAGTACCAGACGATCTCGTTCTGGAAGTTCGGCTCCCCGAAGATGTCATCCATCATCTGCTTCAAGTAGTGGGAGGCGTGCCAGTCGCAGTGCAGGTAGATGGAGCCGGTCGGCCGTAAGACCCGGTGCATCTCGATCATCCGCTCCCTCATCCAGTTCACGTAGACCTGGATGCCACCTTCCCATCGGTCCTCGAACGACCGTACCTCGGCCTCGTCCCCCCAGATCACCTCGTAGTGACGGTTCGAGAAGAACGGCGGGTCCAGGTAGATGAGGTCGATGCACTCAGACGGGAATTGCGCGAGACGGTGAAGGTTGTCGTCGCAGTAGAGGACGCCCGTCTCTAGGTAGCCCACCGGAGTCATGGTGCATGAGCCTAGCAGGCGGTGGGTTTGTCACGTCACACATCCCCCTCGTACCCTA
>JADDPY010000624.1 GCA_016781635.1 Rubrobacter sp. | reverse complement strand
CCATTGGGCTCTGGTTCGGGCCAAGCAAGCTCCACGCCTGCCGCTTATAGGTCCAGTTATCCGGCTGCAAGCGATAGGCTTCCCGGAAGTGCGCGATGCTATCATCGCTACGACCCATGCGATGGAGGTGCTGGCCGAGCTCGAAGTGGGCGGCCGCCGTGGCCTCGGCAAGCGGACGCGGACGGCTACGACGCAGCACTTCGTCCGGCGCCAGGGCAAAGCGGCTGTTCCTCCCATGGGCGACCCAGTCGCGGAGCGCGGCAATGTAGGTGTCTGCCTCGACCCGCAGCTTTCTGACTTCCATGATTCTGGTGATCTCGGCTGGGGTAGCACCGGCCGGAATTTCCCGGTCAACAAAGGCTGGCCGCCTGGGGTACGCCGTCTCAGGGGGCCGCACGATCAGGCCCGCTTCGTCGATCCAGACCCCGCTCGGCACGTTGACAATGCCGAACAGCTCATCAACGACGTGCGCCTGATCGATCAGGCATGGATATGTGGGCTGCGCCGCCTCGACCCACGGTCGAATGGCCGCAACGCCGCCGGTGTCGAGCGCCACGGTCACGATTTCCAGTCCTTGCGGATGGAGTTCAGTGTACAGCTCCTGCCACACGGGCAGGTCCAAGCGACAGCCTCACCAGGACGCCCACGCGACGAGCAACACCTTGCGGCCACGAAGAGAGCTTATCGTAAATTCTTGTCCGTCTACGTCGGGCAGGGTAAGTTCGGGCGCCTGGACGTTACTGAGTGCACGACCGCCCGCTTCGGGACCAAGACACCAGAGCCCGCTGGCGGTGTCGTGGATGAGCGGCATGTGGAGCCGCTCGGCCAGCGCCTGCACGTCTGCGTGCCCATCCCTGCTCGCCGGCAGTGGAACACAGCGGGCGCCCTTACAGGCGCCCTCCGGCTTAATCGACCATCCCGTCCGGCGCTCTAGCTCGTCCGGATCGAGTTGCAGTGCGTCAAGAATCATTAGGTGCAGCTCCTTCGTTGTACTACCGTGCTCCTGCATGATTCGTTCCGCACACTCAAAGTCCAAGTATCTGCCACGCGGGACTAGGCAGCGAGTATCATCGCCGTCGCTCCCGTCAGGATTCCGATCAGCACCACCAAACCCATCACCAACCATAGCACCTTGGTCGGAAATTCCTTGCGGACCATGATCAGAGACGACAGGCTGATTGCCGGCAAGGTGATTAACAAGGCTGCTGCGGGGCCCACACCCAGGCCAAACGACATCATTGTCTTGATGATCGGGACTTCGGCGAACGATGGAATGATAAACAGTGCGCCCACCACCGCAAGCCCAAGCATGAGCAGCACGTGGTTTCCCCACTCTGGGCTGATCGCCGGGAACAGCCAACCGCGAACAGCACCAAGTACAAAGACACTGAGGACAAAGGCCGGCACCACGTTGATGGTTATGCTCCAAAGAGTCCGTAACCAGCGTATCCAGAGTGATCCTTCCTCTGCGCTTTGTGCCTCCAGGGGCGCAGTGAAGTCTTGGGGGTGGTCTTCTGGCATGAAGCGGTCAACCAGGGAGGCCACTCCAAAGACAGTCAGGATACCCGCCACGACACGTAAGACTGCGAACTGCCAACCCAGGATAAAGCCGATCAACACAATCGTCGCCGGATTGAACAGTGGATTGCCAAGGAAAAACGCGAGAGCCGCACCCATCGATACCGAGCTTTTGCGAAGCCCCACTACCAGTGGAGCAGCACAGCCCGTTCACATGGAGAACGGTACCGATCCAACACCGGCTAGGAGCGTCGTTCTGAAGGAACGGCGTCCGAGTAGCCGGAACAGCCAGTCACGCGGGACCAAGACCTGCAACAAGGAGCCGACGAGAATCCCAAGGATCGCCGGTTTCCATACGAAGCCAAAGTACGTAAGCGTGTATCCCCATGCTGCCTGCAACGAAGGCGTCGGTGCAGCAGGCGCTTTGCCGCTGATGATCGACGAAGCACCCAGCGGTTTTCCGCTGGCCGCCACCAGTGCTCGCTCAAAAGATGGACTCCATTTGGTGATGTACAGGCCGATCACGACCACCGTGACGAACAACGCCACCATCAAAAGAGTACTTTTCGACCGTGTATTGCCTGCCGGAGCAGTAACTGTTGGTTCCATAACCATGCTATCCTTTCGATTCTAAGTTGAAGCAATGCTCAGTGCCCTGCTTCCCACCGCCGCGCGCATGTGGTGCACAATCCTACGTCGCAAAACTGTTCTACCTCCATTTCTGCCGTGCTAAAACAGCGCTGTGGGGGTTCATCGCGGTTAAGCACGCGGCGCAACCGCTGCCTTCTCCGATTGCCGTGCCGCCCGTCCCAGCCGTGCCCGGTCCATCAAGCCCCGCTTCGGCGCACGCACCATGGCCGCGAAGAACAACAGCGACTGGACGCTAACGATGCACGGCCACACCTCGCTGTGTCGGGGCGTCGCTTACCTTCACCGCTCGGTCCGTAACTCCGCCCCAAGCGCTCGAGTAACATGCGGCACACCGCCCGGTTCTTTGTGCTGAAAACGGCGAAGCATGCGTAGGTGCGACGAAGCATTCCGAATTTTCATTGGTCATACGTGCGCTACGCCATACAGGAAGACTCTGCACTTGCATCCACGTGTTCGACCCGGCACAACAGGCTGTTCAACCCGGGGGTGTTCCTGCTTACATCGTTGGTCTGGTGGCGAGTCGGACACGCAACATCCCGGCCAGCGTGATGACGAGGGCTAGTTCAACGACGATCGCAAGCAGGTCAAGCAGTCCCATTTCCTCCACCGCTCCCGCGTGCGGCCCAAAGAAGGGGACTCCGACGGTGCGCGTTACGACGTAGAGGGTGATCACGGCGAGGTTCCCCACAACCCCCACCGCGAACAGTTCCCGTCGCGGCCGGTACAGCAAGGCATCGCTCAAGAACACCTGGGCGCTGGCGACAACCAGGAAGAACGTTCCGTAGCCCCACCACTCCCGATAGTGTTCCGGCATCGCCCAGGCGTGGATCAGCCCGGCTACCAGCGACAACGCTGCTGCCACGTACACCAGCTTGCTTGGTCGTTTGATTTCGGTATTCCTCACTGCTCGCATGACGAATTCTCAAAGAGCGGCTAGCCGAGCCGGACGGGATGGCGTCGCTAGCGTGCTCCACAAAGCTCCGCTCGCATCACTCCTCCACGACAATCGTGGCAACCATCCCGGCAAGCTCGTGGGGGACACAGAAATAGGTGTACTGGCCGGGAACATCGAACCTGCGGCTCCAGGACTGCCCGCGCGTGATGTAGCCCGCGTCCCAGGGTTGGGCCCCCTCCGGCAGCCGCGCGCTCGCCGTATTCTGCGCTTTCATCGGGTCGTCGGTCACGGTGTGCCGCGTCTTACCCGTGTTGCGCCAGGTAACCGTATCCCCGGCCTTGATCGTGAGTGTCTCCGGAATGTATTTCAATTCGTCATTCATCTCGACGACCGCTTCCGTGCCCGTACCACAGGCGGTCAACCAGTTTCCGCAACTCAGCACCCCAAGTGCGGCCGTGGTCTTCAGCACGGTTCTTCGCGATATTCGCGGTCCACTCGAGTCGCGCCCAGCCATATCCTGCTCTCCCTCGATCACTGCTGGTTATCGGGCCGACCTCGGTACTGGCGTGCAACTGGGCTGCTTCCAGCTGAGCGTCGCCGGTGCCGTGCCCTAATCCGCCATGCCGTCGGCAACGCCATGGCGCTTTAAAGATACGGTGGCTGCGCCGGCGCGCAGCCGATCGCCGTGGCACGGGGGCCAGGGCCGCGATACTGGTCATGAACAGCGCCGGGCTCCCGTGCTGCAGCAGCGATTACTTACTTGATGACCAGCCCCGTGACGAAGAGGATTAGCATCCCCGCCGTGATGCCCGCAAAGGCCGTCATCGGCATCGGTTGCTGCGCCCCGTCCTTCCAGATCATCTGTCTCCCGATCGCGTACGCCACCTGGTACAC
>JADDPY010000071.1:837-4005 GCA_016781635.1 Rubrobacter sp. | reverse complement strand
GGGTAAACGTGCCTCGGGTGGTTGGAGTACCGAAAGAGATCAAAGACCAGGAGCGCCGGGTTTCCATGCAACCGGACGGCGTCACAGAGTTGGTGCATCACGGCCACGAGGTCGTGGTGCAGACGGGGGCGGGCGAGGACGCCGGTTTCCCTGACGAAGAGTACGCCGAGGCCGGGGCGCGCATCGTGGACGGTCCGGACGAGGTCTTCGAGGCGGCGGACCTGATCGTGAAGGTCAAGGAGCCGGTGCCCGAGGAGTACGACCGCTTCCGGATCGGGCAGGAGCTCTTCACCTACCTGCACCTCGCCGCCGACAAACCGCTCACCGAGTTCTTGATGGAGCGCAAGATCAATTCCGTCGCCTACGAAACGGTTCAACTGCCCGACGGGAGTTTGCCGCTGCTTACCCCGATGAGTCAGGTCGCGGGCAGGATGTCTATCCAGGCTGCGGCGCATTGTCTGGAGAGCCCGCAAGGCGGGGCGGGTCTCCTTCTCGGCGGAGTTCCCGGCACCCCACAGGCGAAGGTCACGATCATCGGCGGCGGGGTCGTGGGAGCGGAGGCGGCTAAGATCGCCGTGGGGATGCGGGCGGACGTCAAGGTCCTGGACCTGAATCCTACGCGGCTGGCCTACCTTGGCGACATTTTCGGGGGCAGGATAGATCCCGTCGTTCCCAATCGGGCGCGCACGGCCGCCTACGTCAAGGACTCCGACGTGGTGGTCGGGGCGGTGCTGGTCGCGGGCGCCAAGGCCCCCAAGCTGGTCTCGCGCGAGATGATCGCCAGCATGCGGCCCGGGAGCGTGGTGGTGGACGTGGCCATAGACCAGGGCGGCTGCTTCGAGACCTCGAGGCCCACCACGCACTCGGACCCCACCTACGTCGAGGAAGGGGTGATCCACTACTGCGTGGCGAACATCCCGGGGGCGGTGGCCCGCACCTCGACCCTGGCCCTGACCAGCGTAACGCTGCCGTACCTGGTGAAGATCGCGGATCAGGGCGTCGAGGGCGCGACGACCGGCGACCCGGTCCTGGCCAAAGGGCTTTCTACCGTGGATGGGAACCTGGTCTCCGAGCCCGTGGCCGAAGCCCACGACCTGCCCTACGTAGATCCAGAGAAACTGCTCAGTTGAAAAGAACGCCGACGCAGATCGGAGCACGCCGATAATGAAAGAAACTCGAGAATGGCTCGAAAAGGACCGGCGCTACGTCTGGCACCCCATGTCCGGCCACGATCCCGAAGCCTCCAAGATGTTGATGGCCGAGGCCGACGGGGCCTGGATCTCTGACGCCGACGGGAACCGCTACCTGGACGGCATGGCCGGGCAGTGGTCCGTCAACGTGGGCTACGGACGCGAGGAACTGGCCCGCGCCGCCTACGAACAGCTCAAGATCATGCCCTTCTATCCGCTGGTTCAGAGCCACCAGCCGGCCATCGAGCTCGCAGAGAAGCTCAACGAGTGGCTCGACGGCGAGTACGTGATCTTCTACTCCAACTCAGGCTCGGAGGCGAACGACACCGCCTTCAAGATAGCCCGCCAGTACCACCAGCAGAACGGCGAGCCCGGCAGGTGGAAGTTCATCGCCCGCTACCGGGGGTATCACGGCAACACCCTAGGCTCCTTGGCCGCGACCGGGCACGCGCAGCGTAAGTATCGCTACGAGCCTTTGGCCCCCGGCTTTTTGCACGTCCAGCCTCCCGACCCCTACCGTTGCGTCTACTGCAATGACAGGGACGAGTGTGGCCCGGAGTGTGGCCTGAGGTACGCCCAGGAGATAGAGCGCGTGATCAACTGGGAGCTGCCAGATACTGTGGCTGGGGTCATAATGGAACCCATCATTACCGGCGGCGGCATTGTAGTGCCGCCCGACGGCTACGTCGAAGAAGTGGCCAGGATCTGCGAGCGCACCGGGGTGCTCCTGATCCTCGACGAGGTGATTTGCGGCTTCGGGCGCACCGGCAAGCGCTTCGGCTTCCAGCACTATGGCATAAAGCCGGACATCGTGACGATGGCGAAGGGTCTGACCAGCTCTTACATGCCGCTCTCCGCGACGGCCGTCAGGAGGGAGCTGTTCGAGAAATTCAACGGGACGGAAGAGTACGGCCGCTTCCGCCACATAAACACCTTCGGCGGGCATCCTGCCGCCTGCGCCGTGGCCATCAGGAACATGGAGATCATGGAGGAGGAGGGGCTGCCCGAGCGCTCGGCGGAGATGGGCGAGAAGCTGCGCAAGCAGATCTCCGGGCTCGAGAACCACCCCAATGTCGGGCAGGTACGAAACAAAGGTCTCCTGTTCGGGATCGAACTGGTCGAGGACAAAGAGAGCAAGCAGCCGGCCGACGCGGACATGATGAACAGGGTCATCGCTGCTTGCAAATCGAAGGGGCTCATTGTCGGCAAGAACGGGGACACGGTACCCGGCTTCAACAACGTGCTGACATTGTGTCCTCCGCTGAACATCACCGAAGAAGATCTCAAGTTCGTGGCAGAGACTTTGAAGGAGAGCTTCGAGCAGCCCGCGAAGGACGGGCGATCGGCGAAGGTCGAGCAACCCGTGAGGCCGCCGATCGCTTAACCGACCCTCTAGGGATGCGGCTCACTTCAAAGACGAAGCGCGGGGAAAGGGGAAAAGGTGCAACAGCAAGAACGGAACGACCAGCAACAGGAAAGTGGGCTGCAACACGGCCTGAAACAACGGCACATGACCATGATCGCCATAGGCGGGGTGATCGGGGCCGGCCTGTTCGTCGGGAGCGGGGTGGTCGTAAACTCCACGGGGCCGGCGGTCATCGGCTCCTTCCTGATAACGGGCGCTCTCGTTATCTTGGTGATGCGCATGCTCGGGGAGATGGCCGTCGCTTACCCGGCCGTCGGAGGGTTTTACGAGTACAGCCGGCTGGCCCTGGGGAACTTGGCCGGCTTTTTGACCGGCTGGATGTACTGGTACTTTTGGGTAATCGTCGTCGCGCTGGAAGCGGTCGCGGGGGCAATACTGTTACAGTACTGGTTACCCGACGTACCCTCATGGGTGTTCGCCTTGTTGCTGATGGTGATCTTTACCATCACTAACCTGATCTCGGTGCGCAACTTCGGCGAGTTCGAGTTCTGGTTCGCGTCCATCAAGGTGGCCGCCATCGTGGTGTTCCTCTTTCTCGGGACGGTTTACGTG
>JADDPY010000071.1:0-735 GCA_016781635.1 Rubrobacter sp. | reverse complement strand
GCGACGGGCTTCTACTTCGGCGCGGAGATAGTGACGATAGCGGCGGCCGAATCGGCGGAGCCGGAACAGGCCGTGGCGAAGGCGACGAACTCGGTGATCTGGCGGGTCCTGCTCTTCTACGTCGGCTCGATCATCCTGGTCGTGACCATCATCCCGTGGAACGACGACCGCATCACGACCCCGTACGTCAGCGCGCTGGAGGTCCTCGGCATCCCCGGCGCGGCGACCATCATGAACGCGGTCGTGCTCACGGCCGTGCTCTCGGCCCTGAACTCCGGGCTCTACGCGTCCTCGAGGATGCTCATGGCCCTGGCGAGAAAGGGGGATGCGCCCCAGGCACTCGGCAAACTGGCCGGCAACGGGGTCCCGATCAGGGCGATCCTCGCAGGCACCCTCTTCGGCTACGTCGCGGTCATCATGTCGTACGTCTCCCCCGATACCGTGTTCGCCTTCCTCGTCAGCTCCTACGGGACGGTCGCGATCTTTGTCTACGTGCTCGTCGCGATCTCCGAGTTGCGCCTCCGGAGGACGCTGGAGCGGGAGGCCCCCGATCGGCTGCGCGTGAAGATGTGGGCCTACCCGTACCTGACGTACCTCGCGATCGCGGGGATGATCTCCATAGTCGTGGCCATGGCGTTCATCCCCGAGCAGCGAACCCCGCTCCTCTTGGGCGTGGCCAGCGTTGCCGTGCTCCTAATAGCCTACGTACCGCGATCGCGTTTCGGTAGGAGGGTC
>JADDPY010000687.1:3560-4014 GCA_016781635.1 Rubrobacter sp. | reverse complement strand
GCGGTATCCACCCTGCCTACCGCGAATGGAGCCAGCCGATTCATCGTAGTTGTCGAGCGTTCTCACACGAATAACATAAGGAAACCACGGCACCCCTAATCAATCGGATGAGTTCCTTAGAATCCTGCTCCGCATTTCGACCAGAGCAGCCTCCGGATCCGTTCCCAAAGCTTCGTGCCACTCCGCAAAGAGTCGCAGATCTTCCGCGAGTTGCTCCGCGTCGTAACCGTTCATCAGGTCCCGGTCTTGCTCGGTTAGCGCCTCTTTACCCCCAGAAACCTCGAGCTTTATTACAGCCAGTATACGCCGCGTTGACGCCAAAGCCTTAGCTTGCAAACCGGTTTGCGTTGGATCCATACCTCCCATCTTAAACCACACAATCTTCGAAATACCGCATCTTCTCGACGTCTCGCGCTTGAACGTCCGCCTCAACACCGCCCTCCTAGACCCCCGT
>JADDPY010000687.1:3386-3513 GCA_016781635.1 Rubrobacter sp. | reverse complement strand
CCCGTACGTTCCCGGTTCTCTTACCGGACTACGAAACGCTAGGATCCGGGAAGAGGTTGTATTGACACACCTCAAACCCAAACCCACTTCCTCTCAGAGACCCTCAGAACCCCGTGTAAGCGTTTTC
>JADDPY010000687.1:0-3325 GCA_016781635.1 Rubrobacter sp. | reverse complement strand
AATTACCCTGACCTCCAGCGGCCCCTCCTAAAAGAACCCTCTCCTCGGGGGACGACAAGAGCGTGCCAGAAGACCCCCTCTCCCCCACCACCCGTTCCGCAGCTCAAACGCGATACAGCATCATGGGTTCACATGAACTTGTGTTCACAGCATGCTGTGTTCCGTTGATTTGTCTATTCCCTGGTAGCGTTGATCAAAGTAATCTGTGTTCATGTATACACAGCTACGCAGCATCAATGCAACACAGATTCACAGGAAAAAACGATATTGGGTTTATGTGAACACAGTTTCACAGGAAACGGGGTGAAACCTTGATCTTGGCGGTGGTCAATCTCAAAGGGGGAGTGGGCAAGAGCACCACGGCGATCTACTTCGCCACGGTCGCGAGCGATGAGGGGGAGGGGGCAGTGGTGCTCGACGCGGACAACGAGAAAAGCGCGACCGAGTGGGCCACCGCCGGGGAGCTGCCTTTCGAGGTTGTGC
The DNA here is from genome assembly GCA_016781635.1 of Rubrobacter sp. Lineage (GTDB taxonomy): Bacteria > Actinomycetota > Rubrobacteria > Rubrobacterales > Rubrobacteraceae > Rubrobacter_F. Next base: position 2,842 of record JADDPY010000687.1, on the reverse strand, counting down.
CGGCTGAGAGGGACCGGCTGGCGCGCCAGGCTCGGGCGCTGGCGAAAGGGGGGCGTACGGTCGTCATCGACACGCCTCCCAACGACCGGGAGGTATTGAGGGCCGCGGCGGCGGTCGCCGACCGGGTGGTGGTGCCGGTAGCACCGACCGGGGTGGACGTAAACCGTCTGCGGACAACGCTCGAGGTTCTCCTGGACGTAGAAGCGACCAGGGGAGACCTCGATACCAGCATCCTCCTGACGCGCTGGGACGGGCGCAAGAAGCTCGCCCGGGAGGCCGAGGATCTCCTGGGAGGCTTCCCGCTGCTGGGATCCCGCATCCGGGCGCTCACCCGCTACGAGGACGGCTTCGGGAGCCGTCCCACATACCTGGAGGAGTACGAGGGCGCATGGAAGGAGGTAATCGGTGGCTGATGGCAAGAAGAAGCGTTCCCTGCGCGATGCCTTCGGCGTGGTCCGTCCACCCGAAGAGACGAACATGACCGAAGCCACGCCCGAAGCAGACTCGGCCGCCGGAGCGGTAGGCGCCCCCGAAGGAGGCAAAGCCGCACCAGCGGGCCAGGAGAAGTCGGAGAATCCCGCTCCCCGCAGGAGGCGCGCGACCCCGAACGGCAACGGATCGAACGTCGTACCACGCTCCAGAAGGGGCACGAATGGAGATGCAACCGTTGATCCTGTGATCACAGGAAAAAGAACCGGGACGCGGAGTGGGGGGCGGGGGAGAGCTCCGGCTGCGAGCAAGGGCCAGAAGGAGGCCGATGAGATGGTACCGGGCAAGGGCGGGAAAATGGTTCCGGCAGAGACGCCGGTCAACATGACGTTCACCGTGACGGCCAAGGAGCGTTACCTGTGGACGCTGGAACTCAAGCGGCGGGGGCTCACGGCCGTGGGGGTACTGAGGGAGACGATGGAGGGAATGGTGGGGGAGGAGCATAGATAACCCGTCTCTTGCCGGAGTAGAGGACCCTCTTTCATGAGGTGCGACACGCTCGTCACCGTCAGAGCGGTGCAAGCCCCTCGTCCACTGCGTCGCCTACGATCCCGTCTGGATCCGCTTGGGTGCAGCATCGCGTGGGCATTGCTAACGCAAGATAACGGTGTAATGTTGAGTTACACACATGCGGTACTTCTGTAGGGGCGAAGATGGAGTTGACGGAGAAGGATCTGCGGGAGCGGGGGATAAGGAGGAGCCGGGAGGAGGTCGCCGAGGAGGCCGGCCGCTTTGCTTACGCGATCCTGGCCAGCATGCCGACGGGACGGTGGGTGCCGGAGCCCATCGGGGAGCTCTCGCCTGGTGAGGCCGAGGCGATGGGGGAGGGGGGCCTGGATCTCTCGCCCCCGACACCTGACGAGCCCGACCCGCTCGCCGTCACCGCATCCCGGTATGCGGCCCTGCTTGCCTCGGCCTCACCACGAGTGAGGCCGCGGGGCTGCTGGGGGTCAGCGAGGTCCGGGTGCGCCAGAGGCTGGGGGAGGGGACCCTCTACGGGGTGAGGGCAGGAAGGGAGAACAGGCTGCCCGCCTTTCAGTTTGAGGGTGGGGGGGAAGTGCCGGGCGCGAGCAGGGTCGTGAGGGCTCTGAGACAGGGGGCGCACCCCGTCGCCGTACAGAACTTCTTCACCAACCCCAATCCCGACCTGTACCTCGACGAGAAAGAAAAGCGGCCCCTTTCCCCAAGGGACTGGCTACTCTCCGGCGGAGACCCAGGGGTCCTCGCACCCCTGGCCGAACTATGCCCCCTCGATCGCCGGGGTTCGGTTCACTGCTGCTCCCAGTACGTGACGCGGCCGCCTTTCTTACACACCCAGCGCACGCCCCCGTCCTGGGAGACCACAACCGCCACCGCCCCGGGCAGCACGCCGCACAAACGGTAGGCTGAGCGGTGGCGAGCGCCCACGTCCCCGGTCCCCTCCTCGGCGACTTCCTCGCCCTCGAGGTCCAGCGTCCTCCACACGCTCTCGATGTCCGGGAGCCTGCCGGAGATCATGCCGCCGAAGCCCAGAAGCTCGTTGTCCTTGCCCATGACCACCGCGCCGTCGGCGGCCGCTAGGCCCGCGATCAGGTGCGCCGTCTCGAAGAGCGCCTCGTCGAGCGTCGTTAGCTCGTCGTCGGTCGTCGCCTCGAACTCGTCCCAGCCCACGGCTCCCGGCTCCTGTTCGTGATCGGCGGTACCGTGGATCTGTGCGAGGCGGTTGAGGATGCCCACTATGAGGTCGGGGAAACCGAGCCGGGCCGGGCCTTCCGCGAACGGGTACCCGAGGTCGATGTAGGGGGCCTCGCGGGAGGGCTCTCCGGCGTCTTCCAGGGGGACGAAGATCACCGTCCCGCCGTGGCGCGCGTCGCGCAGCACGCTCACGACGCGCTGCATCATGCGCCGCGTGATCCTGTGCGGGAGGGTCGGCTCGAGAATCGCCCACCTCTCCCCCGTGAGCTCGCGCGCACGGTTCCGGGCGGCCTCGTGGCGCTCCGCGAGTTCTCCCAGGAACGGGGAGAAATGGCCCGGCAGCCACTCCGACTCGAACGGGTCCACCCGCGATCCCGAGAGCCTTCCCCCCTGGAGCCTGCCGAGGAGCTCGTGGCCCTTGTACGCCTCCATGCTCCCCGGGGCATCGACGCGGACGACCGGCGTCGGCGGCAGCGGCGCCCCGGCCCGCCTGCCGCCCCGGACGTCCCTCAGCCACCGGGTGCCCGAGTTGATCAGACCCCATATCCGCAAGCCTCCCTCCCCGTCTCGCCGCACCCCGATCAGGGCGCGCTGCGGGTCGGCGGCCACCGAGAGCCGCCTGAGCTCCCTCTCGTCGAAGGGGAGCGAGCGGGGGAAATCGAGCCGCTGCAAACCCTCG
>JADDPY010000004.1 GCA_016781635.1 Rubrobacter sp. | reverse complement strand
TGGCCGCCGTGCTCCAGGCCGTTCTCGAACGCCTTGGCGAGCATCGCCGCACTCCCGTCCACGCTCACCACCTCGAAGCCCTCGTTAAGAAGCCTGACCGAATGGAAGCCGGTCCCGGTCGCGACGTCGAGCACGCGTTTCGCCCCGCGCTCCTTGAGCTGGCTGATAAAAAAATCTCCCTCGCTCTGGGCGCGAGAGTCCCAGTCGATGAGCTCGTCCCACTTCTCGACAAAGCTCTTTATGTACTCGATCCTATAGTGGTCGGTCTCGCGAACCTTTACAGGATCCTTGCCAAACGACTGCCGCTCGTGAGCGGTCAAGGGTTTTCTCCCCTCTTGAGACAGAACATGGTGATACATGGTGATCTCAATGCCGGTAACCCTACGCCCCCGGTCCCCCCTCCGCCATCGGGCATGTGCGACGCGACGGAGGATCGTTCGATGCCCCGTCCTCGTGATGCTCGTGTATGCGTCCGGCATGCGAAGCCGGGCGCGCTAAAAATGTTTCGCCGCCCTTATCGACGCGTTGTGCGCCCCTTGTGCCCTCTCTCCTTCAAAACATGGCGCATACTATACACAGACCGGGGACCGATGCAACACGAAAACGCATTAAATGTTTGAGTAAAGTATTATTTAGGGGCGGAGATGCTTGCGGCGGGCTTGCCTCGCAGGCGAGCCGGTATCTCCCCCGGGTCCCGAACCGCCACGCCGGCGGCGACCTTGAGCTTGTGGGCGAAGGAGGTCTCCGCGCGTCGGGTAAAGACGTTGAATCTTTGGGCTTCTATGCGGTCCAGGATCGCGGCGTACAGCTCCCTCGCGACGACGACCGGGTAGCGCCGTCCTCGCGGGATGTACTTCATCCCCCTGTCGGCGACGGCGTAGAGCTCGCGCGCCCGCGCCATCTCGAAGCGCATGAGCGCGACGAACCTCTCGTCGATCACCCCGCGCCCCAGCTCCTCTTCTACGTACCCGAAGCTTTTGAGGTCCTCCAGCGGCAGGTACACCCGCCCCCGCGCCCAGTCCTCCCCGACGTCCCTCAGAAAGTTCGTGAGCTGCATCGCGACCCCCAGTGCCTCGGCGTGGGGGGCCGTATCCTCGCTTTTTGTTCCGACGACGCGGCACATCATCAGGCCGACAACGGCCGCGCTCCCGTAGGTGTACTCCTGCAGATCTTCGTAGGTCTCGTAACGGAAGACGTGCGTATCCATCTTCATGCTCTTCATGAAAGCCGTGATCAGGTCCGTACCGATCCCGCGCAGGATCACGGTGTTCGCGAAGGCGCGCAAGATAGGGTTCGCCACAGGCTCGCCCGCGACGGCCGCGAGGGTCTCGACCTCGAAGGCTTCGAGACCCGACAGTTGCTCCCCGAGGGAGGTGGCGCCGGGATTGTCCACGATCTCGTCGGCGTAGCGCATGAAGCCGTAGAGCGCATGGACGTGCGGCCTCACCTCTCCGGGGAAGAGGCTCGTGGAGAAGTAGTAGGTCCTGCTGTGGGCCTTGTGAACCCGGCGGCAGAGCTCGTAACACCCGGCGAGGGAGAGGTCGGCGCCTCCGAGCGGGCCATCTTTCACCGGGTCGAGGCGCACGGCCCTAGACCCCGACCGCCGAGGAACTTCCGAGAAGCTCGCGCCCCATGCGCCCGGCGACGAGCTTCGCCCCGATGGTAACCAGCGGCACCCCCGTGCCCGGACGCGTGCTGGCGCCTACAAAGTACAGGTTCGGAACGGCCTTTGAGGCCATCGGCGGCCGGAAGTAGCCGACCTGGAAGATGCCGTGCCCGAGCCCGAACGCCGCCCCCTCTTCGAGGTTGTAGTCCGAGAGCCAGTCCTGCGGCGTCTTTATGTTCTCGTAGACGACGTGGCGGCGGATGTCCGGGATGCCCGCGCGCTCCTCGAGGAGGTCGTACATCTTCTCCTTGAACTCGGGCCCCTCGCGCTCCCAATCGACATTCTCGCCGAGGTGCGGCGTGGGGACGAGGACGTAGAGCGACTCCATGCCTTCCGGAGCGCCGTTCCGGTCGGTGCGGGAGGGGACGTTCGTGTAGAAGGAAGGGTCGTCCGGGAGGCGGCGCTCGTCGAAGATCTGCGCGAAGTTTTCCTTGTAGCGAGAGGAGAGATACACGTTGTGGTGCGAGAGGTGGTCGAGCTTTTGGTCGAGACCGAGGTACATCATGAAAGACGAGGCCGTGTACAAAAGCTTCTCGCGCTTCCTCAGCTTGAACCGAAAGTCCCGGGTCCCCGTCGAACTCGGCAGGAGCTTGCGGTAGACGTAGGGCAGGTCGGCGTTCGCGAGCACCGCGTCGGCCCCGAAGGCCTCTCCGTTCACCCGCACCCCGCTCGCCCGGCCGCCGTCCACGATGATCTCATCGACCGTGCTCTCCAGGTTTATCTTTACCCCGAGGTCCTCGGCGAGGCGTCCCATCGCCAGGATGATCTCGTACATCCCCCCACGAGGGAACCACAGGCCGTCCTCGGCGAGCTCGGTGTAGGGGAGGAGGGCGTAGACCGCCGGCGCCTCGAAGGGGGAGAGGCCGAGGTACATCGTCTGGAACGAGAACGTCTGGCGAAGCTTGTCCGTATTGAAGAAGCGGGAGACGGACTTGTAGTAGTTGTTCACGGCCTTTGTCTTGAGCAGGAGCTTGAGGTTGCGCGGACCGAAAAAGTCACCCGCCTTGTCGAAGTCGCGCTCGACGAACTCGCTCCGTCCGAGGCGGTACTTCAGACACGCATCCTCCATAAAGCGGTAGAAGCGCGGCGTCACCCCCGGCTCCACGCGCTCGAGCTCCGGGATCAGGGCGGGGAGGTTCGAGGAGACCTTTATGGAGTCGCCGTCCCCGAAGTGGACCCGGTAGTTCGGGTCTAGCGGCATGAGGTCGACCTCGTCGTCGAGGTTGCGGCCCGCCGCCTTGAAGAGGTCGCGGTAGACGTCGGTCATCAGGAGAAGGGTCGGTCCTGTATCGAAGGTGAAGCCGGATTCGCGTAGGCGCCCCACGCGGCCCCCGATCTGGCCGTTCTTCTCGAAGACCTCGACGTCGAAGCCCATGATCCTGAGGCGAATCGCCGCGGCGAGACCGCCCATCCCGGCGCCCACGACGGCGATTCGCTTGCTCGGGCGCACCGCGTTCGTTGTCGTCGGCCCCTGTGTCGCAGTCAAATTCGTCCGCCCTCCTCCGCCGGTCCCGCCCGAGAAGGGCGATATATTGAGTATACCTTTGCGATCCTAGCAGTAAGGATCGCGCGGCCGGGTAAAGAAGAGCACAGGAGAGCGATGCAAACGGAGACGATGGGGCAAGCGGTACTCAAGAGCAAGGGCACTGCGCGGGCGCGGGCCGGTCATCCCTGGATCTACCGCTCCGACGTCGCCGAAGCCGACGGTGAAGCGGGCGACGTAGTCCGTGTCACCGACCGGGCCGGCCGTTTCCTGGGACGCGCCTTCTACAACCCACGGAGCGAGATAACCCTTCGCATCATCACCCGTGAGGAAGAGGAGACGGACGAAGCCTGGTTCCGTGCCCGACTGGAAAAAGCCCTCGCCTACCGCGAGTCTCTGGGGATAGACGCCGACGCCTACCGGCTCGTCCACTCCGAGGCCGACGGCCTCCCCGGCCTCGTCGTCGACCGCTACGGCGAGTACCTCGTTCTCCAGATAGGCTCCGCGGCCATCGAGAAGCGCCTCGACTGGATCCTCCCCGCTCTACGGGACCTTGGCGGCCCCGCCGGCATCCTGCTCCGGGGGGACGCTGCATCCCGCAAAAGAGAGGGCCTTGAGGTCGGCATACGGGTGCTCTGCGGGGAGGTGCCGGACCTCGTCGTCGCGCGCGAAGGGCCCGTCCGCTACGAGGCGCGCCTCAAAACCGGCCAGAAAACCGGCTCCTTCCTCGATCAGCGAGAGAACCACCAGGCTGCCGCCTCGTACGTCGAGGGCGCCGAGAAGGTCCTCGACGTCTTCTCCTACGCCGGTGGTTTCGCCCTGCATGCCGCTCGTACGGCGAGGCGCGTCGAAGCGGTCGACTCCAGCGGCGGCGCCCTTGATGCCGCCCGGCGCAACGCCGAGCTCAACGGCCTCGACAACCTCACCTTTACGAGGGCGAGCGCCTTCAATCTGTTGCGCGAGCGCTCCGATAGCGGAGAGCTTTACGACGCCGTGATCCTGGACCCACCCGCCTTCGCAAAGTCGGCGCGAGAGGTCCCGAAAGCAACGCGCGCCTACAAGGAGATCAACCTGCGAGCCATGAAGCTCCTCGCCCCCGGCGGCACCCTCGTCACCTGCTCCTGCTCCTACCATTTCTCACGCGAGATTATGGAGGACACCCTGCGCTCGGCCGCCGCCGACGCCGGACGGGCCATGCGCATCCGCGAGTGGCGCGGCCAGTCCTCCGACCACCCGGAGGTCCTCACGATCCCCGAGACCCGCTACCTCAAGTGCGCGATCCTGGAACGTGTGTAGACTTCGCTAACCTTTCGAAGATGGAAGCCCCCGGGGGGGCCTACCGCTAGCCGATAATGTCATCGAATCGCAGAACGATCTTCGGTAACGCTTCGGAAGGAAGCGATTCTCCTTTACTGGCACGCCGGACGAGCCGGTAACCGCTCCGGGACGGTTCCGTATGACGCTCCATCGCGTTATTTTGAAGGTCCATGATCCAGGCTTCCCGCACCCCCGAGCGGGCGTAGAGGGGGAGTTTCGTCTCCCGGTCGTACGTCAGCGTCGTGTCGGAGACCTCGATCAGGAGCAGCACATCTTCCGGACCGGGCAGGGCATCACTGTAGTCCTTCGCCCTCAGCACAGCCACATCCGGCTGCGGCTCCAGCTTTTCATCCAGCCTCACGGGGTTCCGCACGCTGACGATCGCCTCGTCGCCCACGCTGCACACCAAGAAACGGTTGAGCATGTTGACACACGTGAAGTGCTTCGTACCTATGGCGGCCATCTCGATCAACTCCCCCTCGATAAGCTCGATCCGGTCGTCCTCGTGCAGAATCCCGGCCTCGGCCATCGCGTGGAACTCATCGGCGGTGAAGAGCCGCCGTGCGATCTTCGCTTCTACCTGCGCCTCCATGTGTGAGCCCTTCGGTACGATAGTCCTACGGGGAGTATATCCAGTGCTGCCTGTCTCCCTACCCGCGCTTCTTCGACCGTGGCGGAAGAGTCACTACTCGTACTGAACGGCCTCTACGATGTTCGTCCTGGCCGCGGAGCGGGCGGGGAGGAGGCCGGCGAAGACCCCTATGAAGAGCCCGGAGACGAGCGCCAATATAGCCGGTATCTTTGGATAGTAGAAAGCGACCTCGAAGCCACCGGCGGAGGAGCCCAGGACGAAGAGGTAGCCGAGTAGAGAGCCCACCACGATCCCAACGGTGCAGCCGATGAGGCTTATGACGACCCCTTCGTCGATAATGAGTCGGCCGACCTGGAACCTTGTCGTACCGATAGCACGCAGAATGCCGATCTCGCGGGTCCGCTCGAAGACGCTCATGGACAACGTGTTGACGACCCCGAAGGCCGATACGGCGACGGAGACTCCCATGATGGCGTAGAAGAAGACGTACTGGCGGTTGAAGTCGCTTTCTATCTGCTCCTTCCACTCGGCGTTGGAGTAGAGCGTGAGCTGGGGATAGTCCTTCAAGACCGCGGCGGTCGCGCGGCCGATCTCCTCGCGATCCGCTCCCAGGGTAGCCTTTATGGCGAGAAAGCCGTCAGAGTCCACCCCGAAGTCCCGGGCCATCGTCTCCTTCGAGACGTAGACCCCGGTTCCCCCCGCCAGAAGGTCGTTCTCGACCACCCCGGCCACCCGGTAGCTCTGCGTGCCCCGGATGCCCTTCAGCTCGACCTCGTCGCCCGGGCCCAGGTTACGCTTCTCGGCGAGCTGCTGGCCCACCAGGGCCTCGCCATTGTCGAGGGCTGCGAAGGCGTCGGAACCGCCGTCTATGTTGAGGCGGAAGATGTCCGGGTAACGTTCGTCCACCCCGAGCACGACGTTTACCTCCTGGCCGTCGCGCCGGATCGTCGTGGCTATGCCGGTCGTACCGGCGACGCCGGGGACGCGAGCCACCTCTTCTTCGAGCTCCCCGGAGAAGGTTACGTCGAAGTCCGAGTTTGCGGGCTGGACTACAAAGTCGCTACCCAGGGAGTCTTCGAGGTACGAGCGGATCGAGCCGAGCACGCTCCCGCCCAGAGCGCTAAAAGCCACCACCAGCGAGATTCCGACCATCAGCGCCGAGGCCGTCAGCGCCGTTCTCCCCCGATTTCTCGTTGCGTTTGTCGCCGCCATTTTCCCCTCGACCCCGAAGAGGAGCCTCAAGACGGGCGAGAAGAGCGCCGCGAGCGGACGGACGAGCGCCGGGATGATCAGGGACACCCCGAGGAAAGTCGCGACCACCCCAGCTATCCCCGAGGCATAAACGAGCCCGTCGAGCTCCGTGGAGAGGTTTTTAGCCAGGTAGTACGTCCACGGTGCCCCAGCCCCGACGAGCAGGAGCCCTATAACGGGCATGAGGCGCGGGGACCTCCCCCCCCGGCCGGAAGACGCGCCGGTACGGGCCCGCATCGCCTCGACGGGGCTGACCCTCCCGGCGCGCAGGGCCGGGTAGAGGGCGGCGAGGACGGTTACCAGGAGGCCGACGACGACCGCCGCGATGAGGGCGAAGGGGGAGAGGGAGAGCTGCGTAACCTCGAAGCGGAAGGCCCGGCCGAAAAGGTAGACGAGCGCCTTCGCCATCCCGTAGCCCAGCAGGAGGCCCAGGATCGAGCCGGCGAGCCCGAGGACTATCGCTTCGAGGACCACGGAGCGCGAGATCATCGCCCGCGTCGCCCCGAGCGCGCGCAGCATTCCGAGCTCGCGTGTCCTTTCCAGCACGGTCATCGAGAGGGCGTTGAAAACGAGGAACGCGCCGACGAAGAGCGCGGTCCCGGCGAAAAACAGCAGCGCTATCCTGAAGGCCTGGAACTGCGAGTCGACCTGCGCCGTGCGCGTCTCGCTCCTCTCGGCCTGCAAACCCTCCCCGAGCTCGCGGTCGAGCCTGCCTTCGAGTGCTGCCACAGCGCCATCATCCGTCGCCTCCACGGCGATGCCCGTGATCTTGCCGGGCTTGTCGAAGACCCTTTGCGCCTCGGGGAGCGGCATCATCCCGAACGAGACCCCGCCGAACGACCCGCCCGGTATCCGGAGGGTCCCCACGACGGTAAGCTCGACCGGCCCCTGGGCCGTACCGAGTTTGATCTCATCGCCTGAACGAACTCCTAGCGACTCGGCCGAGTTGTCGTCCAGCGCCACCTCGGACCCCTCTTCGGGATACCTGCCCCCGGCGAGCTCGAAGCCGGTGGCGAGGGCCGCCGTCTCGGGCTCGACCCCGAAGACGCGCATGCTTCGCACCTCCGGCAGCCCGCGTTCGTCCACCCCTCCGAGCAGGAGCGAGGCCGGCTGGGAGAGCCGCACCGCCGCGGAGTCCACGTCAGGCGTGTCGCGCACCTCTTCAAGAACCCCTGCGTCGAACGGCCCGTTCCCGCCCGCCGCCGTCACCGTCAGGTCGGCGGCGCCGTAGGCGCGAGAAAACAGCTCCCTGAACGCCCCCGACATCGTGTCCGAGAGCGTGATGACCCCGAAGACGATCCCGACGCCCAGCACGATCCCGACCGCCGTTAGTAGCGTGCGCTGTAGCCGGGCACGGAGGTTGCGCAGGGACAGGTTGGAGAAACGCTTCAGCTTCATCTGTTGGCCTTTTCCTGTCCGTGGGGTTTGATGGGCGTCCGGTACTGTCCTACACTCCGGGCGGGCACAGACGGGGGCGGCAGCGGTCGAAAGGACGAGATGGAGCACGGCGAGGTCGGACGGGAGAACAAGCATTCCAGGATGGGGATAGCCTCGTTCGTGATCTCAATCCTGGTAGTCGTCACGATCCTCGCGCTCGTCGTCGGCGGGCCACTCCTGATCTCCTCCTCGGAGGGCTTCGACCCGCAGAGCTTCGACCCCGCCGATCCCCAGAGCATAGATCCGTCGGACCCGGCGATCATCGCCATCCAGATTCTGGGCCTGGGTTTTATAGTCGGCGTGCTGTCGAGCTTCGTCGGGCTCGGGCTAGGCATCGCCGGGATGGTCCAGCGCAGGCGCAAGAGGCTCTTCGCGGTCATAGGAGCAGTCCTGAACGGCCTCGTGGTCCTGGGCGTCATCGCCCTCGTCGTGTTGAGCATCGGCCTTGCGGGATCGGTGTGACCGACAAAGCCTAACCCGCCGATTCCAGCGTCCTGATGCGCTCGAAGATCTCATCGGCGTTCGGCTCCCTGGCCTCGTCCACGACCTTTCCGTCGGCGAGAAAGACTACCCTGTCAGCCACTGCCGCCGCCCGGGCGTCGTGCGTGACCATGACCACCGTCTGCCCGTAACGAGCCGCGGACTCGCGCAGGAGATCCAGCACGCCGGCGCCCGTCTTCGAGTCGAGGTTGCCGGTCGGCTCGTCGGCGAGGACGAGGTCCGGGTTGCGCACCAGGGCGCGCGCTATGGCGACCCGCTGCTGCTCGCCCCCCGAGAGCTCGTCCGGCCTGTGGCTCCGGCGCTTCTCCAACCCCACGAGCGAGAAGAGCTCATCGAGACGCTCGGCGTACTTAGCGGTCCCCTCGCCGGAGATAAGGACGGGTAACATCACGTTCTCCTCGGCCGAGAGCGTCGGGATAAGGTTGAAAAACTGGAACACGAACCCCATCCTGGCCCGCCGCAGGAGCGTCAGATTCTTGTCCGAAAGACCCGAGAGATCCGTACCCCCGATCACCACCCGCCCCGAAGAGGGCTCTTCCAGAGCCCCCAGGATGTGCAGCAGCGTGCTCTTCCCCGACCCGGAGGGTCCCATAATGGCGGAGAACTCCCCGGCTGCGAACCCCAGAGAAACACCCTTCAAAGCCCGTACCGCCGTCGGACCCGAGCCATAAACCTTCTCCAGGTCCATGACCTCTACAACGGCTTTTGCTCCTTCGTTCACATGTCGAGTATAGCCGTAGGAAGATCGTTTAAGGTGAAGCCGGATACGTGATGCTGCGCAGAGCGACAAATTCTCCTTATCCAGAACAGAGGCGTGGATTGTGGACCCGAGCGAGAGCGCGGTGGAGGTTCATGCCGACCCAGGCCTTCAGGGCTACGATTCGGTCTCGCGCTTCGAGCGAGGATCACAGATAGTTTCCACGACCATTCCAGGGCTCGGTCTCGCCATCAATAAGATCCTGCTCCGCAGCAGTCCAACCTGGAGTCCCAGTCGGGGAGTTTGTAACTCTATTGCACTACTGTTAGACTGGCTGAGTAGCTTAATAAGCCCCTGCTTTCTGGGCGGAGCCATCCGCTAGCGGGAAGCCGACAAGACCGGAGGAGGCGCAAGATAGATACTTACGAAGTCATGCTCATAGTCATTCCCGAGCTCGACGAGGAGCAGGTCGAGAACACGGTGGCGCGTTTTCGCACCATCATCGAGCGGACGGGTGGCGAGGTTGGCGAACAGAACAACTGGGGCCGGCGCAAGCTTGCGTACGAGATCGACCACCGCACCGACGGGTTCTATTTCGTCATGGAGTTCACCGTCGGCGAGCGGACGCTCCTGGAGCTCAAGCGCATCCTGCGCGTCTCCGACGACGTTCTCAGGCACATAATCGTGAAGCTCCCGCCGAACTACGCGAACCAGCCGGTCCCCGAAGAGGAGACGGCCGAGGTCGCGGGCTAGCACCTAAAGTAAAGAGGAGACAGATATATGGGTCAGAAGAGAAGGACCGGTGGCTCTCGCCGGGAGCGTCCGGTCAAGGCCAAGCCCTGCGTGTTCCACAAAGAAGACATAACTTACGTGGACTACAAGGACTACAACACGCTCCGCAGGTTCACGTCGGACCGCGGCAAGATCCGGGCCCGCAGGGTCACCGGGCTCTGCCCACAGCACCAGCGCGAGGCGGCCGTGGCGATCAAGCGCGCCCGCGAGATGGCGCTCCTGCCATACGTGGCCGGGCAGTAGGGGGTACGCCATGCAGGTGATCCTTAGACAGGATGTAGAGAAGATCGGCCAGCGGGGCGACATCGTGGACGTTAGCCGCGGCTATGTGCGTAACTTCCTCGTCCCCCGCGGCCTCGCCGAAGTAGCGACCGCCGCCAAGATGGAGGAGGCACGCCGGGAGATCCAGGAGGCCGAGGAGCGCGACCAGCGCATGGCCGAGCGTGCCGGCGAGGTAGCCGCTACCTTGAACAAGAGCGTCATCACCATCGAGGCCCGCACCGGGGAGGACGAGCGCATCTTCGGCTCCATAACCCCCGCGAACATCGCCCAGGCCATCGAGCGGGCCCGCGGCATTCGGATCGACCGGCGCCGCGTCAAGCTCGAAGAGCCTATAAGGACCCTCGGAACGCACCAGGTGCCGATCCAGGTACACGGCGAGATCGAGGCGAGCGTCAAGATCATCGTTGTCCCCAAGCTGTAACTGGGGTAAAGCTCAGGTGTAACTTGGGCTGCAACCTGAACTAAAGCCTCAAGGACCCCGTCTTGTAACGGGGTCCTTTTTGGTCCATTCTTGGGAGTCCATGGAACGCAGTAGCAGGGGCAGGATCCGGGGTGTACCGGCTGGGCCGAATATGGGCCCGGCCGATGCTCGCGTGCCGCCCCACGACCTGGACGCCGAGAGGGCGGTTATAGGGGCGATGCTCGTCTCCGAGGCCGCCGTTTCGGTGGTGAGCGAGCGCCTCCAGGACGGGGATTTCTACTCCGAAACGCACCGGGTCTTGTACAGGTGCATGATGCGTCTCGCCGAGCGCGGCAACCCCATAGACCAGCTCACCCTCGCCGGAGAGCTCCGGAACGTCGGCGAGTTCGACCGCGTGGGCGGGCGCCAGTACGTCTTCCAGCTTGTCGAGAGCGTACCGACGGCGGCGAACGCCGCGAGGTACGCGGACATCGTGCGCGGTAAGTCACTCCTCCGGTCCGTCATAGACGCCGGTAGCCGCATCACCGAAGAGGCCTTCAACGAGCCCGAGGACGTCACCCAGGCGCTCGACGCCGCAGAACAGCTGATATACGGCGTCTCCAACCGCACGGCTAAAGAGCAGCTCGCCCCCGTCTCGGAGCTCGCGCCGGGAGCACTGGAGATGATCCAAAAGCTCTACGATCAGGAGGGCGAGGTCACCGGCGTCGAGGCCGGATTCGAGGATCTCGACCAGCTCACCACCGGTTTCCACAAGAGCGATCTCGTAGTACTCGCCGCGAGACCAGCCATGGGAAAAACGGCGTTCGCTTTGAATGCTATATGGCATGCGGCGGGCGAAAAGGGGTTGCCCGTGGCGATCTTCTCGCTGGAGATGAGCAAGGAGCAGCTCGTCCAGCGTCTTATAAGCCAGACGACGCGCATCAGGACGCAGGACTTGAGGAGCGGCAACGTAAAAGCCGAGGATTGGCCCAAGCTGGTACGTGGCGTGGCCGAGGTCGCCAAGGCGCCCATCTGGATCGACGACTCCGCCGGCGTGAACCTCATGGAGATGCGCGCCAAGACGCGGCGTTTGGCCTCGCGCCTCAACTCGCAGAGAGGTGAGGACGGAGAGGTCGGGCCACCGCTCTCCCTAATTGTCATCGACTACCTGCAGCTCATGGTCGGCAACAACCGCGAGAACCGCCAGCAGGAGATCGCGGAGATCAGCCGCGGCCTCAAGGTGCTCGCCCGCGACCTGGACGTCCCGGTCCTGGCCATCGCCCAGCTCTCCCGCGCCGTCGAGCAGCGCCACGACAAGCGCCCGCTCCTCTCCGACCTTCGCGATTCGGGCGCCATCGAGCAAGATGCGGACATGGTGATGTTTTTGTATCGAGACGAGTATTACAACCCGGAGTCCGACGACAAGGGCATAGCCGAGGTCATCGTCGGCAAGCACCGTAACGGCCCCACCGGCAAGGTCCAGCTCGCCTGGCTCGAGCAATACACCAAGTTCGCATCTCTCGCCCGCCGGTAGCGAGGGCGGAGGCGGACGGCAGACCGAACGGCCCCGGCGGAGAATCGCCCGATGGAAAAGGGCGGGATCATACGTTACCTGATTGGGGCTCCCATGGCATGGTAGCCGCCGTCCACGTGGATCAGCTCGCCGGTCGTCGCCGGCCACCAGTCTGACAGGAGGCTCACGACGGCTTTGCCGACGGGCTCAGGGTCGGTGGTGCTCCAATCCAGGGGGGCTTGCCGGCCCCACTCGCCCTCGATCTCCTGGAAGCCTGCGATCCCCTTGGCCGCCAGCGTCCTCAACGGCCCCGCCGAGACGAGGTTGACTCGTATGCCTTTCGGCCCAAGGTCGCGGGCGAGGTAGCGTGAGGTGGATTCCAAAGCGGCCTTGGCGACGCCCATCCAGTCGTAGGCGGGCCAGGCGACGCGGGCGTCGAAGTCGAGGCCGACGATGGAGGCGCCAGGCTTCATGAGGTCGGAGAGCCCTACGGCCAGGGCCTTTAAGGAGTAGGCGGAGGTCTGCACCGCCGTTGCCACGGAAGGCCACTCGGCCGTCAGGAAGTTCCCCCCCAGAGCGTCCTCGGGGGCGAACGCGACGGCGTGCAGGATCCCGTGGATCTCGCCCCAGCGCTCCTTCAGGTCTTCGGCCGCGGCTTGTATGTCTTCCGGCTTGTTGACGTCGAGCTCCAGGACCGGAGGCTCGCCGAGGCGCTTCGCGGTTCGGGTCGTCAGGCTCATCGCCCTCCCGAAGCCCGTCAGGGCGATCTCAGCGCCCTGCTCCGTTGCCAGGCGCGCCGCCGAATAGGCGATGGACCGCCGATCCAGAACGCCCGTCACGAGCACCTTCTTGCCTTCCAAAAGACCGGCCATCGAACCTCCCAGGGTATGTAGGATCTCCACAATCTATCTGCAGCGAAAACGCAGGGGCACAGTCTAGGGGAAGCAAGCTGGGCCCGCTAGAAAGCTTACCCGAGGGCCGGGACGTTACTCGGACATCATCGTCGTCTCGCCCATGAGCGAGTCGCGGTGGCGCTCGTAGATCGTGTTCACCTTCGAGCGCCACGCGAGGAGGCTCTCTCGGCGGCGCTCGATCTCCTCCGCGTGCTCGTCGGCGATGTTCTGCTTCTCCGTGGGGTCCTTGGCGAGGTCGAAGTACTCGTCCTCCTGGTTGCCGAAGTGGTAAATGTACTTCTCCTTGCCTTTGATGCTAGCCAGGCAGGTCTGGTCGTAGAAGCAGGAGGCGTAAACTGTCCTATCCATCGGCAGCGGGCTGACGAGCGAGGAGCCCGGGTAGGTGCCGCCGGTAACGCCGTAGCCCAGGAGGTCCAGCACCGTCGGCACGATGTCGAGCTGGTTTGTCGGCGGGAGGACGCGCATACCGTTCTGGAAGCGCTGCGGGTCGTGGATAAGGAGCGGTATCTTGATGCCCTCCTGGTAGATCGTGTTGTCGTGCTGGCGGCGTCCGTGCTCGCCGAAGCCCTCGCCGTGGTCGCCGTAGAGGACGAAGATCGTGTCCTCGTAAAGCCCCATCTCCTTGTACTGGTTGATGAGGTTCTCCAGGAAGTGGTCCTGGTAGTAGATCGTGTTGAGGTAGCGGTTGTACTCTTCGTCCTCGGCGAAGTCCTTGAAGCCGTAGCGGCCCGGGGTCTGGTAGTCGTGGTGGACCGTCACCGTGAGGTACTCGGCCACGAACGGCTTGCCCCGCTTTTTCTGCTCCTCCAGCCACTTCTTGCTCGGCTCGAGCATGATGTCGTCCTCGTAGCCGAAGTAGTTCGCCTGCTCGAAGCCCTCCTTCGGCAGCGCCTCCAGGGGATAAAACTCCTCGTAGCCGAAGTTCTTCGCGATCTGGGGGCGGTTCTCGAAGTCCTGAGTAGCCGACTGGAAGAAGACGGAGTCGTACCCCTGATCCGTTAGCAGTTCGGGTAGGCACTGCGCGGGGATACCGTCCGGCTCGGCCTCCGTGATCGACCTGACGAGGTTGGGGGTTACCCCGCAGTTAACGGCGGTGATCGCCTTCGAGGTGTGCGGGACGATCGTGTAGGCGTTCTCGGCTACGAGGCTCTCGTCCGCGAGCTTGTCCATGAACGGCGTCGTTTTCAAGTCATCGTTGTAAGCGGTGGTCGACTGCGCGCGGGTCGACTCCAGGTGAATGAACACGACGTTTCGCTTCTGCGTCCCCGCGGTCTGGACGAGGGAGGCGTCTGTTGGCTGGTCCTCGGCGGCGAGCTGCGTCTCAATCTCCGGGCTCGTCTCCTCGAAGTTCGGCTCGGAGAACTCCGTAACGACCATGTTCGCCAACGGGTCGCGGGAGAACGACTTGCTCGATCCGGTAACGCCGGGCAGAAGCGAGAGCGCGCCTAATAATACCGCCAGAAGAGAGACAGCGACCGGGGCGAATCGGACCCTGCCGGGCGTCTCGACGGGGACGTGCAACCGCGAGCCGAGGAGGCCCGTCAGGAGCGCCGGTCCCGCTATCGCGTAGAAGAGCACCACCGACATGAGCAGCCAGTGCAGCGTGGTCGTCTCGTTCGCGATAACGCCCTGGATGTCCCCCCAGGAACGGAGCGACTGGGTTATGAGATCGTAGTCGAGGACCGAGCCCGTGGTTTTATAAAAGAAGTGGGCACTCGTCGTGATGGTCGCGACCAGTATCGCCGCGAGATGGAAAAGCACGAGCAGTATCCACCGCCCGACCCCACGCCGTACCAGGGCGAAGAGCCCTACCCACAGTGCCGCATAGCCCAGGTTAAAGAATACCTCCGAGCGCACTTGATCCAGAAACCCTAGAGGCCCCACCGGACCGGGGAGCCCCAACACGCGCGACGCCTTGAGGCCCACGTTATATATAGCCAGCGGCACCAGAAGACCGAGAAGATAAATCCAATCATCCCGGCCTAGAAGCGCGTACAATGCGCCCTTCGTTCTCGTTTCTGTTTCTCGCCTGTTCATAAGGGCAGGATTTTAACAAAGAATTTACGATCTACCGCTATATATGGCATATACCTACACGGCGATACAACTTCTCCGAGTAAATCGTCGAACTCGATGCAACCGATGCCCCGAAAGGAGAGCATAAAACCTTGTCCGATTGGGAGAACTTGGCTTCCTTTCTCGCCTCCATTGACGACGAGGACCTCGCACGCTTCTCCGCCCACGCGGCCCTCGACCTTTCGGAGGGGAGCGTGGAAGGCATCCTTCGTACCCTCCGCGCCCACGACGCGGATGCCGGCGGGGGCGCAAGCCCTTCCTCCCTTCTCGCGACTACCAGCGCGCAGGCCGGTGCCGCCGGGGACGGGGAGTTCGCCATCACCCTGGGCCGCGCCGCCCTGGACCTGGCGGACACGCCGGAGGATCTCGGTCTCGCCCACGTGTGCCTCGCCCAGACGCACTTTCGCAACCGTCGCGACGCGGAGGAGCTCGAGCGTTTCGTGATGCACTGCCGGGCGGCGGTCTCGGCCGGACACGCCGGTACGTTCTGCTACGAGCGTCTCGCCGTCCTGTACGAGTATCGGGGCGAGACCGACGAGGCCGCAGAGGTGTGTCGCCGCGCCGTCGAGGTCTTGAGAACGGCCGGGGACGACCGCTCCGCAGCTCGGTTCCGCAAGCGCCTGGAGCGGCTTTCGAGGGGTTAGGTTGATTGTGGGGAGAAGCCGGCGGACCTGCGATTCATGGCACATATTGACGTTAGCTTTGGCTATGATTATCCTGCACCATGACCTTTGGAGGTCCGGGCTGATTGTCGCCGGCGGAGCGCGGGTATTCTTTGCGCATAGGAGGGGAACCACCGCGGCAGAGTTGTGAGGCCGGGAGGGAAGTTATGGACAAGGGGAAAGGGAAAATATGAGTGAGGAACGCAAAGACGGTCACGAGGACCTCGGGGAGCGCAGATACGAGCCGCCTCAAGGCTTCGCGCAGAATGCCATAGTCAGCGACCCATCGGTCTATGAGAGG
>JADDPY010000064.1 GCA_016781635.1 Rubrobacter sp. | reverse complement strand
ACGCCTTCACCTGGCGCGACATCCGGCACTCCAGCAGGATCCACTTTTTCCTGCGAGGCGCCCTGGCCTATCCCGTAGCCGTCATGGGCATCGGGGCCAACTTCGCCGTCTGGTACCCGCTCGTAAAGTACGTCTCCGACGAGTTCCCCTACTACGCGATCTTCAACCTCCTCGGCATCCTCGCCGGCACCAGCGTCAATTTCATCCTCTCCTCAAGGCTCGTCTTCCGCCCCTCGATGCCGAAGAACCTCGACCCTGGGGCCTCCAGAGAGCAGGTAGCCGAAGGGATCCGGCGCGAGCTCAAAGCGGATAGGGTGACCCTAATCCGGGTCCCGGACCTCGTCCTGTCGGGCCAACGCTCCCCCCACGAGCTCTCCGCCACGGACAGGGGGGTGATCGAGCTGGTCACCAAGACCACCCAGCCCACCCTCACCGTCACGGGCCCCCGCCGCCTCCCCCAGGCCCGCACCAACGCCCGTTGGACCAACTCCCTCGCCGTCCCGATACTCCGCAACGAGCGCGCCGTCGGCGTCGTCTACGCGACGAGAAACTCCACCGAGCCCTTCACCGAAGAAGACCTCCACTGGCTCACCGCCTACACCAGCACGGCAGGCCCGATCTTCGAGTAGAAGCCGGGCCTGGCCAACGAGGACCACCTTACCGAACGGACGGCCCGTCCGTGATACTGAGCCCACGATCACCCCGGCAGAGAACAAGCCGACGGCCGATACCTGAACCGTCGATCCGGTTGGCCCACCACCGGCTGGTACGTCGGCGCGTCCCGGGTTGCTAACGCTTCGGGACGCACCATAGAGTAGGCCGCGGGCTAGGCTTCGCTCCGTCCTGGCAGCGTAATAACGCCGAGCTGCTGCATCATGCCCAGCTCGTCCCTCACCCCCCAGTGTTCTACCGCCTTACCGTCCCGGAAACGAACGAAGTGCATGTGATCCTGTCGCACCGAGCGACCGGTCGGAGGCATGCCCATCAACGGCCCTTGGTGGGTGCCGCTCATGGTCAAACGGCCCGCAACGGTGTCTCCTTCGGCGACCAGCTCCTCGATCGTGAAGTGCAGATCCGGGAAGGCCGTGCGCAGCATGATGGTCAGCCCTCGCATCGACTCTGGGCCGCGATCTCTCCCGGGAGGCGCCTCGTGATTGAGGAAATCAGGGGCGACAACCTCCTCTGCCACGGCGAGGATTCCCCCGTTCAACAACTCCTCGTAGGTGCGGCGAAACTGCGTCTTGTTCTCTTCCCCCGTTGTCGGCATTGCGTCTTGCTCCTTTCTGTCGGCCTTGTTCCTTTCCTTGCTATACTGACCCTAGCTAGCGGAAGGGATGCGGTCTATCCCACCCAAGTGGGATTTCTCGGGAACGTCATGGCCATTAGCGCGGCTTCAGAAGATCGGGTCGTCAACGAGGTAAAGCGCCTGTGCAACGCCGGGCTCGATCAGAGGACGTTGCTCGGCGAGGTGGCCGAATGCTTGCGCCGCGCGGTACCCTCCGAGGCGTTCTGCCTCTCCGCGACGGACCCATCCAGCGAGTTGGTCACACACGCAGTCGCCGGCGGATTCGGGGGCCTGAAGGGAGGACGCCTCTTCTTCGAGCACATCTACCTGGAGAGCGACGTAAACGGCTACGACGGGATCTCCGAGAGGTGGAGCCAGCCGGTGATGCTGCTCTCCGAGGCGACCGGAGGGCGGCTCGAACGTTCCATCAGGTACCGTGAGCTCACCGGCCCGCTGGGGCTATAGGCTTCGAAGTGCGCGGCGCGTGTATGGCCGGCAGGAAGCGGTGGGGTGGGATCGAGCTGACCAGAGAGAGCGGCGATCCCGACTTCGACGCCCGAGAGGTCGGGCTACTGCGTCGCGTCGCCCCACACCTCGGCGCAGGCCTGAGAGCGTCTACCCTCCTCTCAGAGGCTCCTCTCGCCGAAGCCAACGGCGATGGCGCTCCTGGAGTCCTGGTCCTCGACCATCGGGGACGGTTAGTCCAGCACACCCGGGCCGCCAAGCTTTACCTGGAGGAGATGGATGATCTGGGCCCCGGGTGGCAGGAGGGAGACCTACCTGTGGCGGTCTGGATGGTGGTCGGGGCCCTACGAACGGCACTAGAACCCCGGACGGACCGGGATCTGGCCAGGGTCCCGCTCCTGTGCATAAAGGCTCGCACGGGCCGATGGCTGACGTTGCAGGGTGCCCTCACGGAGGCTACGCCCGAGAGCCCCAGCCAGAGGATGGTCTTTATCGAACCTACAGGGCCAAAGCAGATAGCTTGGCTGAAAACGGCAGCTTACGGGCTCAGCGCTCGCGAGCGCGAGATAGTAGATCTGGTCCTAGGCGGTGCCTCGAGAAAACAGATAGCCGCAACCCTCTACATCACCGAGTACACCGTGCAGGATCACCTCTCCAACATCTTCGATAAGGTCGAAGTACGAGGCCGGGAAGCCCTCATAAAGCGCCTCTTCTTCGATAATCTCTACCCGAGAATAATTCCGCCACAGCTTCGACAATGACCTGGTCTTCGACGACCTCTGCTCGCTGCCCCACCGAGGATTCGCAAGAGAGCTTGCCCAGAGGAGTAGATGTCCCAGCGAGCCAACCCCGCCGTCGCCAAACAACGAGGCGTCCCGGCAATGCGCTGCCGGGACGCCCGGTCGGCCCCTCCCCATAAGGGGCCCTGAGGCCGGACCCCACCACCCCTCCCTGCCAGTGAGGCCCGTCACGGCCCCCGCCTCTCAACCCAAGCTTCAAACCGAGCCCCGGGTCGCCGGGAACCGCCTGCCGAAAAAGTTAGCACCACCTCAAACGCCCTGCAACTCTCCCAAATCCCTATACCTAAGCCAAAAACGATTCTCGACTAACCAGCAGATACGACATGTTCTCTCCTCTCATCCAGTCGGCACAACATGTTGAGCCTAAACCAAAACGAGAATCTGTTACCAAACTCACATGAACCACTACTACAGGTTTAGTTTAGTTTAATGTTGAGATACACCTGTCGGCCCAGCCTTTCGGTTTTGGCCGGATATACGGGGTGGAAAGGACGTCCGTTTGCGGAGCTGGAAGGTAGCGAGGCTCTCTCTGTGGATGGGCATGAGGTCGGTATCGGATATTCGGAGCCGGGAGTGGGGCGGGGTGCTGTCCTGCCGGCAGGGTCGTGCAGGGGTTTCCAACACCGTCGGCTACCCTGGGCGGCCGCACCTCTGTTTGCTGGAGGCGTTCTTCGATCCCGGCGAAAGCTTTATACTGGCGGCATGAGGCCCGTGTGCTTCCTATCGGACTTTGGTCTCGCCGACGACTTTGTCGGCACGTGCAAGGGCGTGATGCTCGGGATCGCGCCGGGGGTTTCCATCGTGGATCTCACGCACGAGGTCTCGAGCTTCGCGGTTGAGGCGGGGGCGGAGATCTTGGAGCACGCCACCCGCTACATGCCCGCCGACACGGTGTACCTGGCGGTTGTGGACCCGGGGGTCGGCACCGGCCGGCGAAAGCTCGCGCTCCGGTCACAGGGCGGGGCACTGCTGGTCGGCCCCGACAACGGGCTGCTCGTCCCGGCGGCCGAGGCCCTGGGTGGCGCCTCAGAGGCCGTCGCGTTGACCAACGAGCGGTACCACCTGAAACCCACCTCCAACACCTTTCACGGCCGCGACGTCTTCGCCCCCGTCGCGGCCCACCTCGCGGCCGGGGCTGAACTTGCGGGGATCGGGGAGGCTGTAGACCCCTCTTCCCTGGTACGTCTCGACCCGCCTGGGGCCCTCTCCGACGCCGGAGAAGGCGTGCTGACCCGCATCATCTCCATAGATCGCTTCGGCAACGCCAGGCTCTCCCTGTCGCAAGAGGAGTCGGGGCTCGAGTACGGCGACGAGCTGCAGGTGGACGTAGGAGACGGGAAGATGTCCGTACGCTACGTGGAGACCTTCGGGTCGGCCAAAGCCGGCGAGCTGGTGCTCGTCCCCGACTCCCACTGGCGCGCGAGCCTCGCCATAAACAAGGGCAACGC
>JADDPY010000031.1:5120-15965 GCA_016781635.1 Rubrobacter sp. | reverse complement strand
TCACGGTCGGCGTTGGCCCGCATGATGCGGCGCTCGCACCCACCAGATAACACGAGAGTCCTGTGTATTTTGAGAGTAGCAAGTAAACGTTGTGGGTTCTCTCGAAAAAACGAATGCTTTTACAACGCCACGGTCGGAGTGGTGGCTTCCTCGTATATAAGGGAGCGATGGTTTGGTGTGAGGGGGCAGGGTTTGCAGTAGTATCAGCGGGACGTGGACCACTTTCACATGGAGGGTTTCGGGGCGTGGAAGAGCAGGATATTCGGAGGCTCAGGGTCGGGGAGATCATGCAGGAGGACTGGCCCACCCTCGGGCCCGACGCCACGGTGGAAGAGGCGATCAAGCTCTTCGCCGAGGCGCGCATCTCCGGCGCTCCTATCGTCTCCGGCGGCCGTCTCCTGGGCATCGTGACCGAGGGCGACTTGATCTTCCGGGACGCGGAGGTGAAGTCGCCAGGTTTCCTGGACATCCTGGGCGGCATGATCCCCCTTGGCAGCACCGAGGAGTACCGCACGGAGGCCCTCAAGAGCGCGGGCGTGACGGTGGACGAGGTGATGACCGGCGATGTCGTAACGGTCGACCCGGACGCCACACTCGCCGATACCGCCACCGTAATGGCTAGAGAACACAAGAAGATCCTACCCGTCATCGAAGGCGAGCGCCTCGTCGGTGTCATCACCCGTATGGACATCCTCACCCTTCACGTCCTCAAGCCCCGCCTGTAGCGCTCGATGCACCACGCCTACCCGAACTTCCCGAGCCGCACCTGGGCCGAGGTGGACCTCGGTGCGGTTCGGCACAACGTCGGCACCCTCAAGCGCCGCGCCCCCAACTCCGGTCTCATGGCCGTCGTGAAAGCCGACGCTTACGGCCACGGCGCCGTTCCCGTGTCCCGCGCCGTTCTCGAGGCCGGGGCGGACTCTCTCGCGGTCGTCACCGCCGAGGAGGGCGCGGAGCTCAGGGAGGCCGGCATAGAAGCCCCGATCCTCGTTTTTACCGACCTCCTCCCGGAAGGCCTCGCCCTCGCGGAGAGGGCCCGCCTGACCGTAACGGCCCACTCGCTCGAGAGCGCGAGGCGGATCCTCGCCCACTCCGGAATGGAAGCCCACCTGAAGGTCAACACCGGCATGAACCGCTGGGGCGTCGGCCCGGAAGAGGTAGGGGAGATCCGAAAGATACTCGCCCAGCGTCTCACCGGCGTTTACACGCACTTCGCCTCCGCCGACTCGGACGAGGAGGCGACACGGCGCCAGATCGAGGCTTTTAGAGCCGTCCTCTCCGCCCACGACTTCGGCGGCGCCATCGTCCATGCCGCGAACTCCGCCGCGACGCTCTGGCATCCCTCCTCTAACTACGGCTGCGTCCGGCCCGGCGTCGCCCTCTACGGGATGCATCCCAGGGGCGACGGCGGAGACCCGGCCGACGAGGGGCTCCGGCCCGCGCTCGCCCTCAAGAGCTACGTCGCGGATGTGAGGACCGTGGCACCCAGCGAGGGGGTCTCCTACGGCCTGAAGTGGAGAGCGGAGAGGCCGACCCGCGTCGCCACGGTGCCGGTCGGGTACGCGGAGGGCTACAGGCGGGCCCTCTCGAACGGATCGTTCGCTCTTATCGGAGGGGAGCGCTGCCCGCTTCTCGGGAGGGTGACGATGGACGCGAGCGTCTTCGGGGTGGACGGAGAGGTCCGGGTCGGGGACGAGGTCGTGCTCGTGGGTGAACAGGGGGGCGAAACCTTGCGGGCGGAGGAAGTCGCCCGCTGGGCCGGCACGATAAACTACGAGGTAACGACCGGGCTCAATCCCCGGCGCGTCGAGAGGAGCTACCGAGATGTTCAAGGACATTAATTGGAAGGGCGCAGTCAGGCGGGCGGCCCTGACCGTTTTTATATACCTGGGGCTAGTTTATGTACTGAACGTCGCCTTCCCGAACTCGGCCGGTGGGATCGTGCCCCTGGCCATAAACGCCGTCATACTCTTCGTCGTCTTCACCTTGTTCCACGGCTTTGTCGAGCGCCGCAAGAAGCGGCAGAGGGCCGCACTCCAACCCCAGGGCAAGGCGAAGAAGACGAAGGATCGCCGTCCGGCCGATGCATCAGGCGCGGATGGTGACGAGGGCGAGGGGGAGATCACGGCGACCGACCTGAGGGGACGCCAGAACCCGAACACCAGCCGCAGAAAGTCTTCGCGACGGCGGCGCTAGGAGCCCCGTGAAGACCGGCGGGACTCGGGCCATACACGGGGCGCTCGCCCCTCCCCTCGACGTACCGGCTCTCCTCCGCGAGGTACCGGAGCTCTCGCTCGCGGAAGGCCAGAGCCAGGGCCCGTTCCATCACCTGGATACCCTGGGGCACACCCTGGAGGTAGTCCGTCGCGTGGAGGCCGAGCTCGAGGAGGGCCGCCTCGGGGCGAGGGTGGGGGAGGAGGCACGCGAGGGGCTCCGGCTCGTGGGGCTCCTGCACGACATCGCCAAGCCCGTGACGCGTACGGAGTTCGAAGGGCGTGCCATCTTCGTAGCTCACGACTCTGTAGGCGCCCGCCTTGTTTATGGAGTGTGCCATCGTCTGAGGCTTTCGGCCCGTTTGACGGACCTCGCCACCACCCTCACGGCGCTACACCTCAAGATTGGCTTTATGAGCAACGAGCGGTCCGATTACCCCCCCGGAAGGCTCGTCCGGGCCGCCGGTCCCTTCGGTGAGGAGCTCGCCGTCCTGTGCTGGGCCGACCGCCTCGCCGCGCAGGGTCCGCGCCTCAAGGAAGAGCACATCGAGCGCCACCGCGAGCTCTGCGTCGAGTTCCTGGAGCGCTACCGTGACGCCAGACCGCACCCCGAGATGGATTACGCAAAGCTCTCGGACACTCTAGGACTCTCCTCGGAGGCCGACGCCGGTTACGTCGCGGGCCGAGCCAGGCTCCTGGCCTCGCGTGGGCTTGGGGAAGCTGAGACGATAGCTAGAGTAGCCGGCTTGCTTAACTCCGACCCACGGGGTTAAGCGAAGAGCTCGGCGACCGACAACTTCCAGCCGGGCACCACGCCGGCCCCATCGATCGTATCGCCGGCTTCGGTGGTGAGGACGCGGATCTCGTCTCGCGAACGGTAGACCGTCACCGTTCGCTTCTCGGGGTCTACTACCATCACCATCCGGCTGCCTGCTTCGAGCCATGCGAGGGATTTCCCGATTACCTCCGAGTGGGTGTCGTTCGGGGAGACCTCTTCGACTACAAGGTCGGGAGCGCCGGGCCCGTAGCCTTTTACCAGTCCTGCCTTCTCCACGCGCTCGCGGCGGACAAACCCAGCACCCGGGGCGCGCACCGTGTCAGGGTCGGAGGAGATTTTGAAGCCGGTCTCTGCGGCATAGGTCCTGCCGAGGTTGTTAGCGTCCACGGGACGTTCGAGCCGGGAGGCGCCATCTTCCTCAACTCCCCCTCGATCAGCTTGTAACGCGATCCGTCGTCCGGCATACGGGGGAGTTGTTGAGCCGTTAACTGCGTCGTTCGGGTGGTCACGGAACCCTCGCTACGATCCTCACTTTACCTCTGCCTCAGCTGGTGTACAAGCGCCGTACAAATCGGGTCTCTCGGGGTCGTGCTTCACAAAGCGCCACACCGGGGATATCATCGATGTTGTGCGAAAAGGCTCCCGTGGCCTCTTCTTGAGGCTCGGAATGGAGGCAAGCGATGGGGTTAAAGAGGGCAACGAAGGAACGTTGGATCTCCGGCGTGTGCGGTGGGCTGGCCCACCGTTTCGGGTGGAACCCGAGCGTGGTGCGTCTGGCGACGATAATCCTGGCGGTCTTTATCCCCGGCTTCAGCGTGATCCCGGTCATCCTGATCTACGCCGCCCTCGCCTACCTGCTCCCGGAGACGGAGGCGTACTAGACCCTTGGATTTTGCGGAGGCTCAGAAGGAGGCCCTGGGCTGCGAGAAGTGCGGCCTCTGCAACTCCAGGACTCGGGTCGTCTTCGGCGACGGGCCCCTGAACGCCGGTGTCTTCGTGGTTGGGGAGGCGCCGGGGTTCAACGAGGATCGGAACGGCAAACCGTTCGGTGGGGCATCCGGGATGCTCCTGGATCGTCTCCTACTTTCCGTGGGCCTCTCGCGTGAGGAGGCGTACCTCACGACCCTCGTGAAGTGCAAGACCCCCGAGGGCCGCTCCCCGAAGCCGGCCGAGATCAACGCCTGCCGACCCTACCTCCTCGCGCAGCTCGACGCGGTAGACCCGAAGGTAGTCGTCGCGATGGGGGACCTCGCGAGCCGGGCCCTCACCGGACGCAAGGAGTCGGCCTCGCGCATCCGCGGCAGGGCCATCCCTCTGGACGGACGCTACGTCTTCCCGACGCTCTCCCTGCAACGGGCGCTCTACACACCGGCGGATCGCGCGCTCCTCGTCTCGGACTTCTCCCGCCTCCCCGAGCTTCTCGCCGCCGACCGCCCCACCACCTACGAGACGCTGAACGTGCCCCGCGTCGGGAGCATCGCCGAGGCCGACCTCGAACCCCTCCAACCGGGCCTCTGGTAGGAGCAAGGCATATGACCGAACCTCTTGAGTGGCAAGAGTTGGACGAGGACGCCCTCTCGGCCCTCGCGGAACGCGTGTCGACAGTCCTCGAACCAGGGGACATCGTGGTGCTGAGGGGTGAGGTCGGTGCCGGCAAGACGACCTTCGTGCGGGCCGCCGCCCGAAGCCTCGGCGTTCGGGAGAGGGTGACGAGCCCTACCTACCAGTTCGCTCGTGGCTACGAGGGGCGAAGCGGCGACCGTAACCTCCGCGTCAATCACCTCGACCTCTATCGGCTGGAGGGGGTCGAAGAGCGGGACGTCCTGGAGCTCGACGAGTACCTTGACGCCGGCGCCGTGACGTTTGTTGAGTGGGCCGAACCGGCACTCGGCCTCCTGGAAGAGCCGCCCACCGTAGTCGAGCTCGCGCACGTGACCCCGACGACCCGGCGGGTGCGTGTCTCCGGTCCTGCCGCCGTGCGCCTCTCCGGATCTTCGTAGTGCTGATTCTGGCCTTCGACTCCTCGACGAACGATGTCGCCGTCGCCGTTGCCCGGACAGCGGAGGACCCTTCCCACGGGACGCGCGAGATCCTCGTGGAGATCTCCGTCCCTTCACGAGGCGCCTCCGAAGCCCTGCTCCCCGCCGCCCACGCCGCCCTCGACCTCGCGGGAGCGTCCCTCGGCGAAGTCGGCCGCATCCTCGTCGGAGTAGGGCCGGGAACCTTTACGGGCATTCGCATAGCCGCCGCAGCCGGCCGCTCCCTCGCTCTCGCCACCGGCATTCCTCTCTCGAAGGGCTCGACCCTAGCCGCCCTAGCCGCCCCCGCCCTCTCTGGCTCGGAGGGGGGCGACGTCCTAGCCATCATAGATGCCAGACGCCGCCAGGTCTTTGCTCAGCGCTTCCCGGCGGAGAAGGACGACGGCCCCCTTGAGGAGATCCTCTGCGTGTACCCTGCGGAGCTCCGCGCCGACGGGGCGCCGCTCATCATCGGCGACGGGGCGGTGCGCTACCGGGAGGCGCTCTCCGGCCTCGGAAGCATCCCCGCCGACGCCTCGCCGCTCCACCGCGCAACGGCCTCCGGCCTCGTTCTCTCCGCCGATCTGACGCCCGTCCCGGCCGCGGAGGTCGTCCCGCTCTACGTCCGCGAGCCGGATGCCGAGGTGCGCCGCGACCTCAACCCGTGGAGTAAGGTCTGATGACGAGCGGTGCACGTCCCGCCCCCGAACGCTCCGTGCGCCCGATGCTCCCGTCCGACCTCCCGGTCGTCCTGCGGATAGCCGGGGCGAGCCTCCCCAACCCGTGGAGCGAGCGGATCTGGCGCGACGAACTCGACAGCCCGTTCGGCCTCTACCTTCTCCTGGAGGAGGGAAGTGAGGCCGCGGGCTTTATAGGGGTCAAGCACATCGCCGATGAGACCCACGTCATGACGGTGGCGATCATCCCCGGCATGCGCGGCCGGGGCCACGCCCGCGCACTCGTAGTGGCCGCGCTGGAGGCGCCCGCCTCCCGAAAATCCCGGCGCGTCCATCTGGAGGTGCGCCCGAGTAACATGGCGGCCCGCACGCTCTACGCCTCGCTCGGGTTCGCCGAGACCGGACTCAGACCCAAATACTACGGCGACGAGGACGCGGTTCTCATGACCCTGGAGCTGCCGGAACCCTCTCTAGGAGGACCCTCCGGGAGGCCGTCCCCCTCGCCTCTCGCGCTCGCTCCGCGTCCTGCGCCGTATCTCGCGCCGCCGCCTGAAATCCTCGGGCGTCTCGAAGGGCTTGAGGAGGTAGAGGGCCGGCGCGAGGCAAGCCAGGAAGCTGATGAAGAGCCCGCCGGCGATAAACGGGTCGATGGGACCACGGATCACGTAGATCAGAAACTCCACCAGCAGCACCAGCGCGATAAACGCAAACAGTAAAGAAAAAGCTCTCACGCTCCCAGTATAGATCTAGTCGGTCCTTAGCGAAGTGTTTTCCAACCCGTCCGTGAGCGGGCGCTGCACCCCCGATCAGAAGCTACGTACCCCAACATTGCGAAAATGTCCCATGCTCCAGAAGCCGGTGGCGACCGGGAAGCAACGCGCTCCAACCGGGAAGCCGAAAGCCAGGGTGCTGACCGGCAAAATGCTATAACCATCCCGTGATCCTTGCCATAGAAACCTCCTGCGACGACACTTGCGCCGCGGTCCTCGAGCCCTCGGGGCGCCGGGCGCTTTCGAACGTCGTCCACACCCAGACCGAGCATTCCCGCTACGGCGGCGTCGTCCCCGAGGTCGCCTCGCGCGCCCACCTTGAACGGATGGACGGCGTCGTAGAGGCGGCGCTGGCAGAAGCTGGGGTGACCCTCGACGACGTTCGTAGCGTGGCCGTCACGGTGCGCCCGGGGCTGATCGGGGCCCTCCTCGTCGGCGTCTCGACGGCGAAGGCCCTCGCTTACGCAAGAAAGCTTCCCCTCGTCCCCGTGAACCACCTCGAGGGGCACGTGGCCGCCGCCTACCTCGCCGACCCGGGGCTCGAGCCGCCCTTTGTCGCCCTGATCGCCTCCGGCGGGCACACCGCTCTGTACAGCGTAAGCGAGGACGGGATGCGCCTCCTCGGTGAAACCCTGGACGATGCGGCGGGTGAAGCCCTCGACAAGGGCGCCCGCATGCTCGGCCTCGGCTTCCCGGGCGGCCCCGCCCTTTCGAAGGCGGCGAAAGGGGGTCACCCGGGCCGGTACGATTTCCCCGTTGGTCTCAAGGGCAAGGCCGATCTGGATTTCAGCTTCAGCGGTCTCAAGACCAGCCTCCTCTACAAGCTCAAAGCCATGGACGCGGACGACGTTTCACGAGAACTGGCGCATCTAGCAGCGGGCTACGAGGCCGCCGTCGTCGAGGCACTCGTACGGAAGCTTCTGCGTGCCGCCGAACTCCACGATGCCCCGGCGATCGTCGTCGCCGGCGGGGTCGCGGCGAACGGGCCGCTGCGCAGACGCCTGGAGGCCGAGACTATCCGGATCGGGACCAGGCTCGTCGTGCCGCCGTCCGCCCTGTGTACCGACAACGCGGCCATGATCGGGGCCGCTGCGGCGACCACGCCCGCCCTCCCGTTCCCTGATTACCTCTCCCTTAACGCCCGCAGCGTCTAGCCTCCGCGGCGGTGTCCCGTCTCCCGGTACCCCTCTTGACGCACGAGATCCACTCTGTGAGAGTGTGCGGGTTCGTCGATCCTCGGCGGCTCCGGGACGTACTGGTTGAAGGGGGAGAGCTTGCTGACGTATCCGAGGTTCGCGAAGGCGTGCTACGCGTTTTTTGCCGTCGCCGTCCTGGCAGCTTTCCTCAAGCTGAGTATCTCGGGCGCGGAACCCATCCTTCTGAAGATGCTGCCTGCTGTCCCCACCGCGAGCGCCGCAGCACCTGCGGCGACACCCCCGCAAGCTCCCGAAGACCCGCGGCTGGCGAGTTTCTCCGACGACGGCGAGGCGGAGCGTCTCGAGGCGACGCTCTCGCGCTCGGCTTCTCGCGAACGCATCTTCGAAGGCCCTGAAGAAGGCTCGGATGGTCCCTCCGGTGACGCTCCCTCCGGTGACGCCCCCGTCTTCCGCAGGCCCTCGCTGGATCGGGACTCTTCCTCCGGGCCGGTCTGCGGCGACCTCGGGGACGTCCCCAGGAGCAGCCGGGTGGTCTTCCCGCTGCCGGAGGCCTACTTCAACTCCTACGATGACACCTGGGGGGCCGCGCGTCCCCAGGGTGGGCACGAGGGGAGCGACCTGATGAGCCCGGCGGGTACGCCCGAGTTCGCCCTCACCGACGGCAGGCTCGTCGCCGTCGCCGCATCTAACGAGAACGGCTGGAACAAGCTCGGCGGTTATACGGTGATGCTGGAGGCCGCTTACGACGTCGGCCCCATAAAGAAGGGCGATCTCTTCTACTACGCTCATCTCGACCGGGAGAGTTCGCTCCCCGTGGGCACCGAGGTCCGGGCGGGGCAGAAGATCGGCACGGTCGGCGATACGGGGGAGGGACCGGAGGTCACGCGCGGCAAGTTCCCGTCGCACCTGCACCTCGGATGGTACGACGCGGACCTCTCCGAAGAACGCTCGGAGGCGAAGTCCGGCGCGATGAACCCCTACCCGCTGCTCCTGTGGCTCGAAAGAAACGGTGGCGCGGTCTCCGGCGGCACGGACGCCTCGTACTGCCAGGCCCCCCAGAGCCCGAATCCTACCCCCTCCACCGGCGAACCCAATTGGCCCACCCCGTCCGCCCCCGGCCAGAGGCCCGACCTCGACACCGGCAGCGGCCAGAAAGTGAGCCCCGCGATAAAGCACAGTGAGCCTCGCGGGGACCACCCCGACGGCGACGGCGGTGAGAACCGGGGCAACGGTAAAAACCGGGGCGGAGACACGGATCACGAAGCGAAGGACAAGGGCAGAGAGGCCGAAGAGCCCGACAAGGCCCATAAGAGAGCGATGGAGCTCCAGATGCGCAAGAAGATGGCCGCCCTCTTGCGCGACCCCCCGGGCCTCGAATTCAACAGGAGCCCCTCCACAGACGGGGACGAACGGGAGCAAGACGATAAGAAGAGAGGGGACGGCCGTAAGGACGGCGAGTCCGGCAAGCAGCGAGGAGAGGGCCAGCAGGTGACGGAACGTCCGGCAGAAAACCGCTCCGAGGGGAATGAGATCGCTCCGCCCGAGAAGCCGACCGCCCCCTTGAAGCCCAGCCCCGACCGCGACCCACGACCCGTTCCCGAAGGGACCAGCGAGAACTCCGAGGCCGTGGAGGAGCCAGAGGTCGTCACGCCTCCAAGGGTCGTTGCGCCTCCATGGGGCGGATCAGAAAGCCCAGCTACGGAGTCGGTTCCCCCGCTTGATGACGCAACGAGCGAACCAGCCGTAGATAACACGATCTCCGAAGACGCAACCTCTCAAGACGCAACCGCCCCGGTCTCAAACGAGGTCCCGCCCGCCGCGAAGGAAAAAACCGAACCTGTGGTCGAGCTCGGTGGTGAGGAACAGCGCCCGCGGTAGGTCCGAGCCTCCCCTGTTCCGCACTCCCGTGTATCGGGTAGTGAGGAGGATCTTCCTAGCCGGTTGCACCCTCGGGGTTCGCGGAAGATAGAGCCCTCTCGCGGTCCTCGCCGGTCAGGACCTCGCTCCGGGCACATTCGATGCAGGTGGCGTGTACGTTCTCGGGGTGGTCTTTGACGTACACGAAGACTACCTTTTTGGGCACACGGTACAGGATATGGGTCGTGGTCTTACCGCATGCCTTGCAGGGGCGCTTCTCGCGCCCAAGCTCCTTCGGAAGCCTGCTCAAGCTAGGCAACTTTTCGATGCGAAACACGCCCCTGGACATGTTGTGGATTGCGTTCATGGTTTGAATTGTAACCCGGCGCGGATTATACTTCGGTCGTTGGCACTCTCGGAAGGAGAGTGCCAAAATGCGGTTTTTACCCGCAGGCAATCCGTAGTCTAGCAAAGGAGGCCACGAGTGGCACATAAAGAGATAAGGTTCAATACCGATGCTCGGCATGCGCTCGAGGCGGGCGTAAACAAGCTCGCCAACGCGGTAAAGGTAACGCTAGGTCCGAAGGGCCAGTACGTCGTACTGGACAAGAAGTTCGGCTCGCCGACCATCACCAACGACGGTGTCACCATCGCTCGTGAGATCGAGCTCGAGGACATCTTCGAGAACCAGGGCGCGCAGCTCGTCAAGGAGGTCGCGACCAAGACCAACGACGTCGCGGGCGACGGCACGACGACGGCGACGGTGCTCGCTCAGATTATCGTGCGCGAGGGCCTCAAGAACGTCGCGGCCGGCGCGAACTCGGTCATTCTGAGGTCCGGCATCGACAAGGCCGTGGCGACCGCGGTCGAGGCCATCCGGGGTCAGGCGCAGGACATCTCTCAGAAGGACGAGATCTCCCGGGTCGGCGCCATCTCAGCGCGTTCCGAGGAGATCGGCAACGTCATCGCCGAGGCTATCGACAAGGTCGGCAAGGACGGCGTCGTGAACGTCGAGGAGTCCAACACCTTCGGGATGGACCTCGAGTTCACCGAGGGCATGCAGTTCGACAAGGGCTACCTCTCGCCGTACTTCGTGACCGACCAGGAGAGGATGGAGGTCGTGCTCGACGACCCGTTCATCCTTATCGCCAACCAGAAGATCGGGAACGTCCAGGACGTCCTGCCGGTCCTCAACTCGGTGATGCAGTCGAGCCGTCCGCTCCTCATCATCTCCGAGGACGTCGAGGGCGAGGCGCTCGCCACCCTTATCGTGAACAAGCTTCGCGGTACGTTTACCGCGGCGGCCGTCAAGGCCCCGGGCTTCGGTGACCGTCGCAAGAGGATGATGGAGGACATCGCCATCCTCACCGGCGGC
>JADDPY010000031.1:1956-5098 GCA_016781635.1 Rubrobacter sp. | reverse complement strand
GCCTCAAGCTCGAGAACACCCAGCTCAACCAGCTCGGCCGGGCCCGCAAGGTCGTCATCACCAAGGACAACACCGTCATCGTCGACGGCGACGGCGACACCGAGAAGATCAAGGGCCGGATCAACCAGATCCGCGCCGAGCTCGAGAACACCGACTCGGACTTCGACCGTGAGAAGCTGCAGGAGCGGCTGGCGAAGCTCGCCGGTGGCGTTGCGGTCATCAAGGTTGGTGCCGCTACCGAGACGGAGCTCAAGGAGCGCAAGCACCGCGTCGAGGACGCCCTCAGCGCGACCCGTGCGGCCCTCGAGGAAGGCATCGTCCCCGGCGGTGGTGTGGCGCTGTTGAAGGCGCAGTCCTCCGTGGGCGAGCTCGTCGAGACGCTCGATGGCGACGAGCGGACCGGCGCCAGGATCATCCACCGCGCTCTGGAGGAGCCGATCCGCCAGATCTCCGTGAACGCCGGGGCCGACGGCTCCATCGTCGTGGACAAGGTCCGCGAGCAGAACGGACTGGGCTTCAACGCCCTGACCGGCGTGTACGAGGACCTGATCTCGGCCGGCGTCGTCGACCCGGCTATGGTCACGCGGAGCGCGCTGCAGAACGCGGCCTCTATTGGTAGCCTCATCGTCACCACTGACGTCGTGGTCGCCGAGCCCGAGGATGACGCCCCGGCCGGCATGCCCGGCGGCATGGGCGGCATGATGTAAGGAGTTCCCGCAGCGGGAGCTTCTCGGGACGGCGTCTTCGGGGCGCCGTCCCTTCTGCTTGTTTTGGAAGGAACAACAAGGGTATAGTTCTCTCTCACAAGAGGTTGTAGGCCGGGAGAGGGAGGCGCGGGGGAGAACCGTCTGCCTGTATATGATCGTGGTAGTCATAACCGCTCTGGTCCTTGTGAGAACGTAGCTCTTGTACGCGTAGTTCGGGAAGGTACCTGGGGAGGTGAGAGCATGCGCGGAGGAATAGGTGGAATCATCACCATCCTGGTGGTTATTATCCTGGTTATAGTGGTACTGAGGTTGTTGGGTGTGATCTAAGCCGGCTACCTTGTCATCGGGGGCGCCCGAGTGTAATCTAAGAGTGGTATTGCGGTACTTGTTGGATGAAACGCGACGAAAGCCCACGGGGGGGACACCGTGGGCTTTCGTGTACCCTCTTCGGGCTCCGAGAAAGGTGGTTGCTACCATATGGATATTGAGATAGGTAAGGGAAAAACGGCTCGGCGAGCGTACGGTTTCGACGAGATCGCGATCGTCCCGAGCCGCAGGACCCGCGACCCCCAGGACGTGGACATCTCCTGGCGTTTGGGCAATTTGCAGCTAGACCTGCCCCTTCTGGCGAGCGCTCTGGATGCCGCGGTGGACCCCAAGACGGCCGGGACCATAGGCAAGTTGGGTGGTCTCGCCGTGCTCAACCTGGAGGGTTTGCAGACCCGGTACGAGGATCCGGGTCCGATCTTTGAGGAGATAGCGAACCTCCCCGGGCACAAGGCGACGCGCGTCATGCAGGAACTCTACGCCGAGCCTATAAAGGAAGAGTTGATCTTCCGGCGCGTGCAGGAGACAAAGGACCGTGGTGTCATAGCCGCCGCCTCTCTAACCCCGCAGAACGTCGAGCGCTACCACGGGGCCGCCATCGAGGCGGGCCTCGACGTGCTCGTGATCCAGGGCACCGTCGTCTCCGCCGAGCACGTTTCCAGGACCACCGAGCCCCTGAACCTCATGGAGTTTATCCCCCGCCAGAACGTCCCGGTAATCGTGGGGGGCTGTGCGAGCTACTCGACCGCGTTGCACCTTATGCGCACCGGTGCCGTCGCGGTGCTCGTCGGGGTTGGCCCCGGACGCATCTGCACGACGCGCGGCGTCCTCGGCGTCGGCGTCCCGCAGGCGACCGCCGTGGCCGACGCCGCCGCCGCCCGCATGCGTCACTACCTGGAGACCGGCGAGTATGTCAACGTGATCGCCGACGGCGGGATGCGTACCGGCGGCGACGTTGCGAAGGCTATAACTTGCGGCGCCGACGCCGTCATGCTCGGGAGCGCCTTCGCCAAGGCGGAGGAGGCGCCCGGCAGGGGCTACTCGTGGGGGATGGCGACCTTCCACCCGACGCTCCCCAGGGGGACCCGAATCAAGACGAGCGTTACGGGGACGATAGAAGAAATCCTCGTTGGCCCCGCTCACGAGAACGACGGGACGCGCAACCTTATGGGCGCTTTGAGGTCCAGCATGGCGACCACGGGCTACCAGAACATCAAGGAGTTCCAGAAGGCCGAGGTCATGATCGCGCCCAGCTTGCAGACGGAGGGGAAGCTCGAGCAGCGATCCCAGGGCGTCGGGCAGGGCTCCTCCGGGGCTTAGGGGAGCACACTTTGATCCTCGTTCTAGACTTCGGCGGGCAATACTCCCAGCTTATCGCCCGGCGCGTCCGCGAGGCGCGCGTTTATTCGGAGCTTATTCCCTACGACACCCCCGTCGAGGAGATACTCGCCCGCGAGCCTGAGGGCATCATCCTCTCCGGGGGGCCGAATAGCGTCTACGGGGAGGGGGCGCCCAGGGTCGATCCTCGGCTCTTCGAGCTCGGTACGCCGGCTTTAGGTATCTGCTACGGGATGCAGCTTATGGCCCTCGAGATGGGCGGCAAGGTCGAGCCCGTCGAGGTCCGGGAGTATGGACGCTCGGACCTTCACGTGAAGGAGCATGGCCTGCTCTTCGCGGGGCTCCCTGATGAGCAGAAGGCGTGGACGAGCCACGGCGACGCCGTCTTGGCCCCACCCGAAGGGTTCCGGGTGACGGCCGAGACCCCGTCCATACCTATCGTCGCCTTCGAAGAGCCGAAGAGGGGCTTCTTCGGGGTGCAGTTCCATCCGGAGGTCAAGCACTCGGAGTACGGGATGGACGTCCTCAAGAACTTTCTCTTCGAGGTCTGCGCCTGCTCTCCGGATTGGACCCCGGTCAACATCATCACAGACGCGGTCGAGAAGGTACGGGCGCAGGTCGGGGATAACAGGGCCGTTATCGGCCTCTCCGGGGGCGTGGATTCCGCAACGGCCGCCATGCTCGTCCACCGGGCGATAGGGGACAACCTTACCGCCGTCTTCGTGGACCACGGGCTTCTGAGGCAGAACGAGGCCGAGCAGGTCGTCGAG
>JADDPY010000031.1:0-1890 GCA_016781635.1 Rubrobacter sp. | reverse complement strand
CTCGCCGGGGTCACCGACCCCGAGGCGAAGCGCAAGATCATCGGCGAGGAGTTTATCCGCACCTTCGAGGAAGAGGCCGGCAAGATCGCCGAGAATGCCACCTTCCTCGTGCAAGGGACGCTGTACTCCGACGTTATCGAAAGCGGCACGCGCGATGCGGCGAAGATAAAGAGTCACCACAACGTCGGGGGGCTGCCGGAGATCATGGACCTCGACCTCGTCGAGCCGCTGCGGAGCTTGTTCAAGGACGAGGTGCGGGTGGTGGCGGCGGAGCTCGGGATGCCCGAGCGGATGGTGTGGCGCCAGCCCTTCCCGGGGCCGGGGCTCGCCATACGCATCATCGGGGACGTGACGCGGGAGCGGTTGGAGATTCTTAGAAAAGCCGACTTCGTTCTTCAGGACGAGATCCGCAACGCCGGCCTCTACCGCGACCTGTGGCAGAGCTTCGCCGTCCTCCCGGCCATCCACTCGGTTGGCGTGATGGGCGACGCAAGGACATATGCGTACCCGATCATGATCCGCGCCGTCACCTCCGACGACGCGATGACCGCCGACTGGGCCCGCCTCCCCTACGACCTCCTCGAACGCGTGAGCAACCGCATCATCAACGAGGTCCCCGGTGTGAACCGCGTCGCCCTGGACATCACGAGCAAGCCCCCCGGCACCATCGAGTGGGAGTGAGCTCCGGAACCTCCCCGCGGTGACCCGGCTGGGCGACCTCCTCTCGGCCTCTTTCAGCCGGCTCCTGCGCTGGCGGGAGCTTCTTCGTTGGGGAGATCGCCCTTGGACGGAGGGGACCGAACCCGCCCCTCCGTCCGAAGGCGCCCTCCGCGTGATGACGTTCAACGTGCGCGGCTCGCACCACCGCGACGGCGAGAACGCCTGGAGGCGCCGGGCCCCGCTCAACGTGCGCACGGTAGCGCGCCAGGGGCCGGATCTCATCGGCTTGCAGGAGTTTCAGGACGGCAACGCCCGCGTCTACGGTCGGGAGCTCGCGGGCTATAAAGGCGTGCTCGGGCACCGCTACGAGAACCGCCCGCCCCACGCCCACAACGCGATCTACTGGGACCCGGGGCGCCTGGAAATGCTGGACGCCGGGGGCTTCTGGCTCAGCGAGACCCCCGGGCGCTTCTCAGGCTCGTGGGAGACCCGCCAGATCCGCTCGGCAAACTGGGTACGGTTCCGGCCCGTCTCCGGAGGACCGGAATTTTTGCACCTCAACACCCACCTGGATCACATCAGCGACAGGGCGCGCGTCGAGGGAAGCAAGCTACTCCTGAGCTGGCTCGACGGACCCGAAGCGGACGGTGCCCCCGTGCTGCTTACGGGAGACTTCAACTGCGAGCCACGTTCGAAAGCTCGCGACGTCTTCGAGCGCGCGGGCTTCGTAGATGCTCATCTCGCCGCCGGTCACGAGCCCGCCAAGACCTTCCACGCCTTCCGGGGCGAGGGCTTCCGGGGGCGGAATCTATCGAAAGAACACCGTATAGACTGGGTCCTTCTGCGCGACGGATCGCGGGGGGAGCGGTGGAGCATGAAGGGTTACTCCATCGTGCGCGACGCCGAGCCGCCCGTGTACCCGAGTGACCATTACCCTGTGGTCGCGGATCTCGCTCTCGAAGACCCGTGGCCCGTGTGAGACCCCACAGCCTAGAAACGAGCGGAGGACGGACCTTGAGGCGAGGGTCTCAGCCCAGTGCGCTCTCGACGGCTTCGACCATCGCCGGATCGAACTGGGTCCCGGCCCCCCGGTTGAGCCGCTCGATGGCCTCCGCGTGGCTCAGGGCGCTCCGGTAGGGTCGTTCGCTCGTCATCGCGTCGTAGGCGTCCACCACGCAGATCAGGCGTGCCTCGATCGGGATCCTGGTGCCCGCGAGGCCCAGGGGATAG
>JADDPY010000554.1:1210-4086 GCA_016781635.1 Rubrobacter sp. | reverse complement strand
GCAAGCGTCACGACCAGCACGACCACGACCGGCGGCCCGAGGTTGACGATAAACGAGTTGAAGGAGAGCCCGGTGGCCGTCCCGATGATGATGTTCGGCGGGTCACCGACGAGGGTCGCCGTCCCTCCGATGTTCGAGGCGATCACCTCCAGGAGCAGGAACGGCACGGGGTCCTCGTCGAGGATGTCGGCGAGGAGCAGGGTCATCGGGAACATGAGTAGGACGGTAGTAACGTTGTCCAGGAAAGCCGAGAGCACCGCCGTGACGACCCCGAGGTAGATCAGGATGCGCCCCGGACGCCCCCGGGCGAGCTGCGCGCTCCTTATGGCGAGGTAGCTGAACAGCCCCGTCCCCCTGAGGATGCCGACCAGGATCATCATCCCGATCAGGAGCCCGAGCGTCTCCCAATTGACCGCCTCTATCGCCTCTTCCTGCCCTATCGCCCCCGCAATGACTACGAGCACAGCCCCCATGAGCGCGGCGGGTGTGCGGTGAACCTTCTCCGCCGCGAAGAGCGCGAGCACCACCACGAAAACGACGACGGCGAAGACCGCGAGCAAGGGGCCCTCAGCCAAAGATCACCGCTAGAAAGGCTACATACCCTCTCGCCGGACACCAGGCGCAAAGGTGAAACTCCAAACTTTTTATTCCCAACCCCCTCTAAAAAAAGCGCCGCCCGGGCGCGAAGAGCCCGGGCGGCGCGTGTGGATGGGGTCCACGGGGCGCAATGAGGTTCCGGGCCTAGGCCGTTGGGCCTGCCTCCCTGACCTCCGCCGAGACCTCACCCTCGAACTTCTTGAAGTTCTTGGCGAAGCGGCCGGCGAGGTCCTTGGCCTGCTTGTCGTAGGACTCCTTGTCCGACCAGGTCTGACGCGGGTCGAGGACGGAGGCATCGACGCCGGGAACCTCGACGGGGACGTTCAAGCCGAAGTTCGGGTCCTTGCGGGTCTCTGCCTTGTCGAGCTCGCCGCCTATTACGGCCCGGACCATGCGCCGGGTGTCGTTGATGTCTATGCGACTCCCCACACCGTAGGGGCCGCCGGACCAACCGGTGTTTATGAGGTAGCAGCGGGTGCCGTGCTCCTTGAGCTTCTCGGAGAGCATCGTCGAGTAGGTCGTCGCCGGGAGCGGGAGGAACGGGGCGCCGAAGCACGTCGAGAACGTCGCCTCGACCTCGTTCTCCATGTCGGCCTCGGTGCCGGCCAGCTTCGCCGTGTAGCCCGAGAGGAAGTAGTAGGCGGCCTGCTCGGGGGTCAGGGAGCTTATCGGGGGGAGGACCCCGAAGGCGTCTGCGGTGAGGAAGAGGACGGCGTCCGGGTGGCCGCCCCGGCCGTCCGGGACGGAGTTCTCGATGTACTCAAGCGGGTAAGCCACGCGCGTGTTCTCGGTGATGACGCGGTCGGCGTAATCCACCGCGCGGCTCTGGCGCTTCAGGCCGGTGTTCTCCAGCACCGCGCCGAAGCGGATGGCCCCGTAGATCTGGGGTTCTTTCTCGGGGCTCAGGTCTATGGTCTTGGCGTAGCAGCCGCCCTCGAAATTGAAGACGCCTTCGTCCGACCAGCCGTGCTCGTCGTCCCCGATGAGCCTGCGCTCCGGGTCGGCCGAGAGGGTGGTCTTACCTGTCCCGGAGAGCCCGAAGAAGAGCGCCACGTCGTCGTTGTCGCCTATGTTGGCCGAGCAGTGCATCGGGAATACCGCGTGCTCCGTCGGCAGGACGAAGTTCAGGACGCTGAAGATGCTCTTCTTGATCTCGCCGGCGTAGCCCGTGCCGCAGATAAGGACGACCTTACGGGAGAAGTCCACCGCCACAAAGGTC
This sequence comes from Rubrobacter sp., assembly GCA_016781635.1. Classification (GTDB taxonomy): domain Bacteria; phylum Actinomycetota; class Rubrobacteria; order Rubrobacterales; family Rubrobacteraceae; genus Rubrobacter_F. The sequence continues at coordinate 2,270 of JADDPY010000554.1, read as the reverse complement.
TCGGAGGTCGTACCGTCCTCGTCCGGCTCCGCGAGAAAGCCCGGGACGCTGATGACGGTCCACTCGGGGTCGAAATCCTCGAGCTCTTCGCGGCTCGGCCTGCGAAAGAGCTGGCGCGCGAAGAGGGCGTGCCAGGCGTACTCGGCGACGACCTGGACGTTCAGCCGGTACCTCGGGTCGGCGCCCGCGAAGGCGTCGACGACGTACAGTTCCTCCAGGTTGCCGAGATAACTCGTCGCCTTGTCGAGGATGTTCTCGAAGTTCTGAGCCGAGAACGGCTTGTTTACCGCCCCCCAGTCGACCGTGTCCCGCGTGAGGTCGTCCTCGACGATGAACTTGTCTTTGGGGGAGCGCCCCGTGCGCTTGCCGGTCTTGGCGACGAGCGCACCGTTCTCGGCGAGCATGCCCTCGCGGCGCCTCACGGCGGCCTCTACCAGACGGGCGGAAGGCAGGTTCTCGTGTACCGCTCCAAAATGCGCCAGGCCCAGGCGCTCCAATGTCACCTTACGTGCAGCTACGTCCATTCCTTAGATCCCTTTCGCCCAGATCAATCCCAGGTGCGGCGTACCGGAGTACGGTCCCGCGTCGCCCCTAGTCTAGCAAACCCGGCCGTATCCGCACCCGACTCGTCGCCGAACAGGATCCCCCGGGGCGCGTGGCGACGTGAGAAACAAACAGGTTCAGAAGTCGACGAGAGCCGCTTTAGTCCTCGTCCCCCTCGTCCTCTCCTTCTTCGTCCTCCTCGTCGGACTGAACCCCTGCATCCTCTAGTAGTGGTGCGACGAAGTCCGGGTACGCTTCCTCCGGTGTGGCCGGCACCAAGTCGTCCACCGCCGGTGGCTGCGCGGGAGGCGCATCGTACTCCTCCGCGGGCGTGGCGGGTGCGGCATTCGCAGCGGGAGTCGCGGGCTCGTACTGGCGCTGCGCGGGTTCGTACTGCTCCGCGGCGGGCTCCGGCGCGGGCTCGGAGATGGGCTCCGGCGCAGGGTCTATTGGCGCGGCGGGCGGATCCACTTCAGCCGCTGTAGCAGGGGGAGGAGCCGGAGCAGGGGGAGGAGCC
>JADDPY010000554.1:0-1082 GCA_016781635.1 Rubrobacter sp. | reverse complement strand
GGAGGAGCCGGAGCAGGGGGAGGAGCCGGAGCAGGGGGAGGAGCCGGAGCAGGGGGTTTCGCGGGCCCTGTGCTGAGGACAAGGTCAACAGGGGTTCCCCGTGCTATTTTCTGCCCGGCCCGCGGGCTTTGTTCGATCACGTCGCCTTCGGGGACGGTTTCGCTCGGCTCTTCCTTCTTCTCGCCGACCTTCAAGCCCGCCTCGACGAGCACCTCCTCCGCAGCCGCGGAGGTGAGGCCAGCGAGCTCGGGAGCCGGTACGGGTGCCGGTCCTTCGCCGACCTCGAGTACGACCTTCGTACCCTTCTCGGCCTCCTGGCCTGCGGGGATCGACTGGGCGATCACCTTGCCGGCGTCGTCCTCGGAGCTTTCGCGCAAAGTGACGTCGGCCTCGAAACCCTCTCCGATCAATCGCTGTTGCGCCTCGGCCCTGTCGAGCCCGAGCACGCTCGAGACCTCGTTCTTCCCGGCCAAGACCTGCTGGGCTTCCGAGACTACCCCGTCCGGCTGGCGGCCCTCCGAGTCGGACAACCCCCAGCCGAAGACGCCGATAATCCCGGAGATGCCGACCAGGGCCGCGGCGGTGCGTAGCACGAAGGGCCGCCACCGCCTCCGGTCATTAACTGCGACGAGAGGCTTCGGCAAGATGCCGGTCGGGGCGTCTTGCGCGGCCAGGGCGGAGCTTGCGAACGCGGGTTCTTCGCCCCGTCTCGTCCGGCGCAAGTCCTCAACAACCTCGGAGGCATTCGCGTACCGATCTTCCGGGTTCTTGGCTAGCAGCTTCGCCCTTATGGCGTTCAAACCCTCGGGAACCCCGAGGTTCCTATCCCCCAGGGAAGGCGCGGGCTCGTTGACGTGCTTCATAGACACAGCCATCGGGGTTTCGGCCTCGAAAGGTACGCGGCCGGTGAGCATCTCGTGGAGGACCACCCCGAGGGAGTACAGGTCGCTCCGCGGCCCCGCCGCTTTGCCCATCACCTGCTCCGGGGACATGTAGCTCACCGTCCCCAGGATCACGCTGGTACCCGAGAGCGAGGATTCCGAGGCGGCCCTGGCGATGCCGAAGTCCGCGACCTTGGCGTC
>JADDPY010000538.1 GCA_016781635.1 Rubrobacter sp. | reverse complement strand
TTTATCCAGACCGAGATGAAGACGCCGGTCGTGGCGTACATCGCGGGCTTCACCGCCCCCGAGGGCAAAACGATGGGACACGCAGGCGCTATCGTCTCCGGTGGCGACACCACGGCTCAGGCCAAGAGCGAGGCGCTAAGGTCCGCCGGCATCAGCGCGGCTACAAACCCCTCCGAGGTCGCCGAACTCGTGGCGAAGGCCCTGGGCGCGTAATGAGCTACAGGGGCTCCAAGGGCTGGAGGCCCAACAGCCGGAGAAACCGGCGGGGGGGCAGGTCAGCGGGCCAGCCCCCCCGGCCCCAGGGCTCCAACGGGTCACTGTTCCTCCTCCTTGGCCTCTTCACGCTCGCCTTGATAGGTGTGCTCGCGCTGGTCATCTACAACTTGAGGTAGACCGGCAGCCCTTCGGCCTACCTGATCGACACTACTAGAGTCGTGGAGGGGCACTTTCGGGTGCCCCTCCACGACTTTGTCGAGCGCGGCTCCCGGCGGCTGACGCCTCGACCGGGGAAGCTATACTCCGCTTAATCTGCTCGCCGTAAGGATCAAAGAGGGCGGTGAGGCTGGTATGCGTATAGTGATCATAGGGGCCGGGGAGGTCGGGTTCAACGCGGCCCGGATGCTCTCGGCCGAGGGGCACGACGTAGTGATCGTGGAGCAGAACGAGGCGCTGGCGGAGAAGGCGACCGAGGGGCTCGACGCCCTCGTTATGCAGGGAAACGGGGCAAGCCCGAGGGTTTTGCGGGAGGCCGGGGTCAAAAGCTCGGACCTGCTCGTGGCCGCGACAGGTTCCGACGAGGCGAACATCATCGCGTGCCTGGCGGCGAAGGCGCAGGGCGCGCTTCGAACCGTCGCCCGCATCCACAACCAAGATTATTACGATCCTCGCGAGCCCTTTACTCAGGAGGTTCTGGGGATCGACTTCGTCATCCACACCGAGCAGATGGCTACGGAGGAGATCATGGGCGCCCTCGCGCTTCCGGGGGCCGTTAACGCGGAGACGTTCGCCGAAGGACGCATAACCATCGCCGAGGTGATCCTTCAGGAAGACGCTCCGGTCGTCGGCAAACCGATCCGAGACGTGGAGCTGCCCGAGCGAAGCCTCGTGGTCGGGGTGGTGAGGCGTGGGGAGGCGCTCGTGCCTCGTGGGGATACGGTGCTCGAGGCGCGGGACCGAGTCTTTCTTATCGGCGAGAAGCGTCGCATCGCCGGGATCGTCCGGGCGATCGTCACGGACGTCGAGCCGGTCCGCGAGGTCATGATCCTGGGTGGCGGGCGGATCGGGTTGCGCCTGGCCCTGGCGCTGGAGAAAGGCGGAGTGTCCGTCAAGGTGGTCGAGAGGGACGAAGCCAAAGCTCGGCACGCGGCCGTGCAACTCACCAGGGGTCTCGTGCTCCACGACGAGGGTATTTCACGGGATTTTCTGCTCCAGGAGCGGGTAGACCGGACGGACGCCTTTGTCGCCGTCACGGGGGACGACCGGGCGAACCTTCTGGCCGCGATGTACGCCAGCCAGCTTGGGGCCAAGCTGACAGTTGCGGGGATAAGCCGCGGCGAGTTCTCCCCGCTCGCGGAGGCTTTGGGGGTGGACATCACTATCTCTCCCCGCCTGTTGGCCGCCGGCGCCATCCTTCGCTTCGTACGACGGGGCGAGATCTCGGCGGTCACCCTTCTCGAGAGCGGGGCCCAGATGATCGAGCTTCGGGTCCCGGAGTCGCACCGCATTGCCGGCCGACCGTTGGCGGAGGTCGGGTTTCCGAGGGGCGCGATCTTGGGGGCGGTGCTGAGGGGCGATAAGGTCATCATCCCCACCGGAAGGGACTCCCTCAAGGCGGGCGACAACGTCGTGGTCTTTACCGTTGGGGCCGCCGTGGACAAGGTAGAGCGAATCTTTGCATCCTAGGATCGTCCTCAACGCGCTCGCGGCCGTGTGTGCCGCCGGCGGCGCCGCGATGTTTCTGCCGGCGGGGTACTCGCTCGTGGCCGGCGACGGCAACGTTCTCTCCTTCGGCCTCCCGGCGCTCGTGACGCTGATCCTCGCGACCGCGCTCTTTCTCCTTACCCGATCCCCGGACAGCTACGTCTCGGGGCGGGACGTCTTCCTGATCGTGGTCCTGGGGTGGCTTGGGGTCGCGGCGATCGGGGCGGTGCCGTTCGTTCTCTCCGGGCTCATGGGGCCGGTGAACGCCTTCTTCGAGTCCATGGCCGGTTTTACGACCACCGGCGCCTCGACGGTCTCGACGCCGGAGGAGGTCGCCCCTTCCCTGCTGCTCTGGCGGAGCCTGACGCAGTGGGCGGGGGGAATTGGGATCGTAGTCCTCTTCGTGGCCGTCGCCCCGCTTGTGGGCTTCGGGGCGACGCAACTCTACTCCGCCGAGGTCGCCAACCCGATGCCGGAGAGGATGACGCCCCGCATCCGGGAGTCGGCAAAGATCCTGGCATACGTCTACGGCGCCCTCACGCTCGGGGGCCTCGTCGCGCTCCTCCTCGCCGGCATGGGCCCCTTCGACGCCGTCAACCACACCCTGACCACGGTCTCGACCGGCGGGTACTCGACGCGCTCGGACTCCATCGCCGCCTTCGACTCCTGGGCCATCGAGCTGGCGATTGTAGGGGGGATGCTGCTCTCGGGGGTGAACTTCGCCCTCTACTTCCACGCCGCTCAGGGGAGGTCGGGGCACGCCTTGGGCAACCGCGAGTTTCTGGCCTACCTTGGCATAGTGGCGGGGAGCACGGTCCTCCTTACGGTAGTTCTGTACGCCTCGGGCTACGGAGATTCCCCCCTGACCGTCTTTCGGGAGGCGCTCTTCCAGAGCGCGAGCCTCGCGACGGGGACGGCCTTTAGCACGGCGGCCTGGGCCTCATGGGGGCCATTCGCTCAGATGTTCTTAATGCTGCTCATGGCGATCGGCCCCTGCGCCGGGTCTACGGGTGGCGGGCTAAAGGTAATTCGGGCGGTCCTCCTGGCGCGCCACGCCAGACAGGAGGTGTTCCGTATCATCCACCCTCAAGCGGTCACCCCGTTGAAGCTCGGCAACCGCGTGATCCCCGAACGGATGCGAGCCGCGTTTCTGGGCTTCTTTTTCGTGTATGCGGCGGTCCTGGTGCTCGGGACACTGCTCATCGCTCTTCATGGGGTACCGGTAGGGGCGTCCTTCGGGTCGGTCTTCGCCTGCCTGAACATCACCGGTACGGCCCTGGGCCCGGCCGGGGACCCTGCCTTCTACGCGGAACTGCCCGGCTCGGCGAAGGTGCTCCTGACCTTCTTTATGCTGCTCGGACGCCTCGAGCTCTTCACCGTCCTGGTCCTCCTGACCCCGGCTTTCTGGAGAGGATGAGCGCCGTTAGTACGCCCGGGCCACGGAAGGGAGGGCACTCCAGGTCCGTCGCTCCCCGAGCAGTTATCGCCAGGACAGGACGGCCCGTAGGATCGGCGCGCATTTGACAGTTTCCCGGGGCGGGTGTATACCGCGATTCTGATCACAGTTGCAGCGCCGAACCCCCGGGTAGCATCGGGGGGCGGGGGAACCAAAAACTCAGGCCTCGTGGCCTTGGGGTGAATCGCCGGTTCGTCCGGCGTAGGGCGCGTCCTTTCGGCCCAAACCCGACAGCTAACCCCGCAGGTGCCATAGAAAGGACGACATATGCGCCGGTTGATCCATGTTTCGGGCGGCTCCGCGGAAGTCCTGACCCAGCAGGATGCTCCTACGTGCCAGGTTCTTGGCCTGACGCCGGGCGCGGGTCACAGGTACTTTTAGTCTTGGCTTCGATGTCGGATCGGCAGAAGCGTCCCAGTAGCCGTCTCGGGCGCTGGATGCTCGAGCAGCGCGTCGAGGGGGTCGAGGGGCCGCAGGTTCAGGAGGGTAAAGACCAACACACCTGGTGGCAGGTGGTTTGTCTGACCGGGGTGGACTACTTCTCGACGCTCGGTTACATCCCGGGCATCGCGATCGTGGCGGCGGGAGCACTCTCCCCCATCGCCACCCTGCTCATCGTGCTGCTCACGCTCCTCGGGATGCTGCCGATGTACAGTCGCGTT
>JADDPY010000601.1 GCA_016781635.1 Rubrobacter sp. | reverse complement strand
GCTCGCGATGGCGCTGCCGAGGTTGCCGGCGCCGACGAGCGCGATGTTATAAGTCTGCTTGAGGCCCAGGATGGCCCTGACCGCCTCGACGAGGTCGTAGGCCTGGTACCCCACGCCCCGGGTGCCGGAGAAGCCGATGGCGTTCAGGTCCCGACGCACCTGGACCGGGTTGATCCCCGTGAAGTCCCCGAGCTCCTTGCTCGAGACCGCGTCCCGACCCTCCTCGATAAGCTGCTGCGTGACCCTCAAGTACTTGGTCAGCCTGTTCGTTAACCCCGGCTGTAGCGTGGCTCTCAACTTGCCTCCGACTTCTTGTTTTATACGTTAAATAGTTACAACGGATCATTGTAACAAAAACGCCTCAACTTGCACTAAGAGTGCTCTTAAGGGGCAGGAACTCCTCTAGCAAGTCTCATTACAGCATCGACGCCTTTTACCGTCGGCAGCGGTGTTGTACAGTAGCGGGGTGAGCAAGAATCTTACAGGGCTCGACGGGGGTTTCTCCGCGGGCTGGGTCCCCCGACCGCCCTCGCCCCGACCGGCCCTCCGAAAGGGTTGGATCGGGGCTATCGTACGCTAACCCGGTTCCCGGGTGCGGTCGCGACGGATCAACGGTTGCTTGTTCACGAGATCTTTCTTTCGGGGGAACCTTGTCGGCTTATTTAGAAGAAGAGGACCGCTTCGGACACGTTGCTCGTCGTAGCGCGCGACGAAGCAAGGTCGAGTACCAGCCCGACACGCTCGTGCGGCGCATGGACGGCGTCGACCTCTGGCGCATACTCGAGTTGCGGGAGACCGTGCGATGGTCGGGGGACCCGCGAGCTTTCGAACTTTTACGGGGGATGGGCGAGGCACGCTGGGCGGTCGCCGAGGACGGGGGCCGTTCGGACGGTCGTGTGGTGGGGATGGTTGGGGCTGTACCGCTGGGAGAGGTGGGAATACTCTGCCACCTCGCCGTCCACGGCGGTCATCGTGGGCGGGGTCTGGGCGCACGGCTCACCCAGTGGGCCGTCTCCTACTTGCTCTCCCGGGGGGTGAGGTCCGTCAGGCTCGACTCGACGCGCGCCGCCGTGGGGCTTTACCGCTCCATGGGCTTCGAGCCCGTTTTTGCTCGCACCGAATATCGGCTGGAGGGGGGAGCTCTCGCCGCTCGTCTCCGGGGGAACCGGTACCTCGGCACGCGAAGAGTCATAGAAGCGAAGGGGATGCGGGTGGCTCCGCTGTGTTTTGGGGACCTTCCGGAACTCTACGGGGTGGACCTGTGGTCCTACGGGGCGGACCGCTCGGCGCTCATCCTGGCGACCCTCAGGCAGTACCCTGGTTGGGGGATCGTGGCCCGGGACGCCTCGGGGAGGATCCAGGGCTACCTCGTGCGGAGCGCTTCTGGCGCGACCGTCAGGGTAGGTCCCTTCATGGCCTCCTCGCCGGAAGTCGCCCGGGCCCTCCTCACCCGGGCCCTCAAGACCGACGGCGGTCGTTCCGTCGAGGTCTCGCTCCCCGCCCCGAAGGGGAGCTCCGCACACGAGCTGCTCCGCGAGTTCGGCTTCGTCGGCCGTCGGGACCGGCTCCGGATGGAGCTGGGCGAGGCAACACCGACGGAAGGGTTGCAGGCTTACGGCACCACGCCGTACCTGGCAACCTGAGGGCCCACCCGCTCCGACGGTTTTCCGGAGCAGCCCCGAGCATCGTTAATGGGGGATGGCCAGATTTCTTCGCAACGCTGGTGCAACGCTCTGTTTGAAGCTTGCATACCTTGTGGGACCCGCGACGGTGGATTCTCCGTTCCGAGAAGCAACACGGTGCCCTGCGGCGGCATCGGCGGCGGTGCTGCTCCTAGGCTGGGGTCTTTTCGGGCTCCCTGGCGGGAGATTTCTCGGGGGCTGGCTCCTTGCGGCGCTCTTTGCGGCGTTCGGGCGTCGGCTCGACCAGTGGCTCCACGACCTCCTCGCGCTCCGGCTTCTCTTCGCCGCCGGCTGTTACCTTCACCATACGATCGCCTCCCTCTCCGTATATTCGCGCAACTCCTCGGGTCCCTCCACCAGCGTGGCGCCAAGCTCCTCCGCCACGCGTAAGAGCTTGGCCTCCGCCTCCTTGGGGAACATTCCCTCGCCGCCGCGTGGCCTCACGAACGCCAGGGGGAGGGCTTTCTCCGCCCTGAAAAAGGACTTCTTCTCGTGGTGCACCACCCGGCCCCACGCTAGTACGCTGCCAGCGACGTAGGGTAGGGGCTGCGCCTCAGCGACCGGGTCGTAGCGGGCGTACAGCCCACAGGAGCAGCCGAACTCGGGGGGGGTATCGCATGTGCTTTGCACGAGCAGCGGTTTGTTCGGGTCCGCCTGCACCCGCGGCGGGCAGGCGGCCACCGTCGGGCCGGTCGTGGACCAGCCCCTGTGGCCGGTCTGGGCGCAGAGGCTCTCCGAGGGGGCTATCCATCCGCTCGGGATCACCCGCCACGTCCTGTAGCCGACCACGATACCCAATCTATCCGGGATCACCATGCCCCCAATGTTACCGCCCTATCGGCGACTCGTAGCTTCCTTCCGGTAGATATCCTGGGGGAAGGCGGAGTTGCTCGTAAGGTTCACGTTGGGAACGACAGGTGGAGGGTAAGAACGTTGATGTCCGCCGGCAACGATCGGAATCCCCTTTGTGCAAGCGGGAGGTAGAACAATCGAGTACGAGCAGGTGCAGACCACGGCAGCACTGCCCGATGGGGCATTCGCCCGGCTCTGGGGCCTCCGGGGGCCTGTCGGGCCTGCTACTCGTGGTCGGAGAGCGCCCGAGCGGGGATCTTCGTTGGAGTACGGGGGAAGACAACGACGTGAGAGGAGCAGGTTTGGAAGAAGGTAGGCAGGAGATCGCTAAAAGGGCGAGGGATACCGGTGCCACGGAGGAAGAGGCCCACATCCTCTACCACCTCGACGAGGTGGGGAGGTTGTTCTACGAGCTACCGGGGATCACCGAGGTCGACCTCACGACCTCCGGCCAGCACGTCTCGTCGCTCGTGCGTATGCTCGCTTCGAGGGTGGCGGAGAGGGAGCATCCCGAGGGCTGGTTTTTCAGCAAGCGCGACGAGCAGAGCATCTAGCCGAACGCCCAACGGGTAGCGTATCGTAAGCGTTCCCCTCTATACAAGCCCTATCTCGGGACGCTGCTCTCCTCGTATTTGGGCAGGTCGTCGCTGAGGGTGAGCCAGCCGGGTTTCTGGGAGACCCAGCTGTGGGCCTCCGGCTCGAACTGCTCCGGATCGTCGAAGACGCCCACGTGTATGTAGATCTCGCCCTCCAACCGCTCGTCCTCGTACGAGATCGACGTACCGCACTCTGCACAAAAGGACCGGACGACTTCAGGGGAGGAAGCGTAGGTCCTGGGCGCTCCTCGCTCCATCTCGACCTGCCCGCTCCGGTACCCGGCGAAGAGCGAGACAGGGGTCCCGCTCGACCTCCTGCAATCCACGCAGTAGCAGTAGACTACGATCGACGGCTTGCCAGTAGCCCGTAACCGGACGGCCCCACAACGGCACCCACCTTCCGCAGTACGCCCGACCCCGCCGCTATCGCTCATCCCACAACCTTTCTCTCGCTCATCTTCGCCCCATGCGAGCCTCCCCACGAGCGCACCACTCAGAGAACTCCGGCTTGCATCGGGCCTGCACCTCAAACCCCGGACGGCCGGCAAAAGGACCGGGCGACACGGGTTCCGACGCACATCCTACACTGGAGAGGGGTGGCGCAGAGACCGGATGGGTTCCGAGCAGATAGGATAGCTTTCGCAACTTCTCCGCTCAACAAGACTGACACTAGTACAACGTTTCTCGGGGACGCTCAACCTTTCCGATAAACGCGCTGTCAGCCCTCAGCAAGACTAATACTGACCGCTGGGAGCGCGAGTTGCGCAGGATGAATCCTTCCGTAGCTCACCGCAACGTAGTCAACCCGACCGGAATCAGGCCCATCGACGATGCCGCGATGGCGAGCGAGAGCCCGCAAGGCGGGAGCCTTATCTGTTGTAGTTTTTGTCTGGTCGGTAGAACGCTATCGCGTTATCGTAGAGGGCCTTTCTCGCAAGGTCTTCGCCCAAGGCTTCCACCACCGCCTGCACGTCCTCGTTCCGAAAAGGCCTGCGTGCGCGGGTTGAGGGGAGATCCGTCCCGAACATGAGCGCGTCGGGGTTGGCGGCGGAGATTTCCCGCATCGCCGTCTTCGGTTCGAAGTCCAGTCGACCGAAGCCCGTCGCCTTGACCCGTGCCCCCCGCTCCGCGAGACCCAGCAGCGCCCGGAACCCGGCTCCCGAGAGGCCTAAATGGTCGATGCTCACTTTCGGCAGCCGCGCGAGCGTCCCCTCCAACTCCACCAGGCGGCTGGAGTCCGCGTAGAGTTCGGCGTGCCAGCCGGAGATCTCGTAAACGCGCTTCGCCAGCCGCTCCAGATTCTCCAACGTCTCCGAACCGCCCCGCTGGAGGTTGAAGCGCACCGCCCTCACGCCGGCTTCGTGAAGCTTCAGCACCTCCTCGTCGGGGACCGAGACCGGCAGCTGGGCCACGCCCACAAAAGACGGACCCAGCACCTTCAAGGCATCGAGCAGATAAGAGGTGTCGAACGCCTGGAAGGAACCCGAAACTACCGCGCCGCCGATCACCCCGATCGACCCCGCCCGCTCCAGGTAATCCTCCGCCGTGAACGGGTCTGGCAAGTAGCCCCCATTCGGCACCAGCGGGAACCGCGGGTCGATCACGTGCAGATGGGCATCGAAGATCCTGTAGTCACGCATCCTTGGGATCCTACCTCCCCTCCACACCACCTGCCGTCACGAGAAGTGCAGTATAGTTGACAAAAGCAAGCATTTGTTGGAAGGTAGGAGAGGTAGCGTATGTCTGACGAGCTCATCGAGACACGCGTCGATGGGGTGAGGCGTTTCAATCGGTTCTGGACGCGTAGGATCGGCGTGCTGCGTGAGGGGCTGCTGCATACGCCACACACTTTGACCGAGGCCCGCGTCCTACTGGAAATCTCGCAACGCATCAACCCGACCGCCACCGACCTCGCGCGCGAGCTGGGTCTGGACCCGGGGTATCTCAGCAGGCTCCTGGCCCGTCTCGAGGGTCTCGGCCTGGTAGCCAGGTCCCCCTCGGAGGCCGACGGACGCCGACGTGTGCTCTCCCTCACGCCAAAAGGAGAGGAGGCCTTCTCCCTACTCGATTCCCGTTCGCGCGAGGAGGTAGGCGAGATGCTCGGGGGGCTCGCCGAGGGGGAGCAGCGGCGCCTCCTGGAGGCCATGCGGACGGTCGAGGCCATCCTCGAAGGAGAAACCGCGCGGGGATTCAAGTACTCCGAGTCCTTCTATCTGCGCTCCCCAGAGCCCGGGGATCTGGGCTGGGTCGTGCACCGCCACGGCATCCTCTATGCCCGCGAGTACGGCTGGGACGGGAGCTTCGAGGCGCTCGTCGCGAGGATCGTGGCGGACTTCGGCGACGGCTACGACGCGGCTGGGGAGCGCTGCTGGATCGCCGAGATGGACGGCAAAAACGTCGGCTGCGTCTTCGTGGTGAAGGAGAGCGAGACGGTTGCGAAGCTGAGGCTTCTGCTGGTCGAACCGGAGGCGCGTGGTTTGGGGCTCGGCACGCGCCTCGTGGAGGAATGCATCCGGTTTTCCAGGGGCTGCGGCTACGAGAAGCTCGTGCTGTGGACCAACAGCGTGCTCGGCGCCGCCCGGCATGTTTACGAAGAGAAGGGGTTCGAGCTCGTCGAGGAAGAGGATCACCATAGCTTCGGCAAAGACCTCGTCGGGCAAAACTGGGAGCTGACCCTCTAGAATGCCGGGCTCCACGCCTATCTCGATGTGGGGACGCTGCGGCTCTGTCCTGGATCTGCCGGAGGCGTTTGGGCGAGGAACCTCGGTGCGCTCACGGACCCACACTATTTCCTCGGCGCTTAGACACCCCAGAAGCGGTCTTGGCCTACCTCGAACGGCATCCCTGCATCTTGTACGCGTCGGCGCCGCCAAAGGAGGTCAAGGACCGCCCGAGGTGGTGGTCGAGTGTAACCCGGACGAGCCGGTGCCCCTGGCCTCGACGAGGAGGATCGTGATGCTCGCTGCTCACGACGCCGAAGCGCCCGAGGAGCTTCCTCGGACTACGGGCGTTCGCCCAGTTCCTTGTCCAGCATGAGCAGGGCCGCGCCATCTTCTCCGGCCATCTTGAGCCTCTCGACGATTTCGGTGGCGGACTTCTCTTCCTCGACCTGCTCCTGAACGAACCAGTCGAGCAAGACCTTCGACGGGTAATCCTTCTCCTGCAAGGCGAGGTCGTAGAGTTCGTGGATGTGGGCGGTTACCTCCTTCTCGTGCTCCAGGGCTCGCTCGAAGGCATCGAGCGGGGACCGGAAGGAGGAAGGTGGCGGCTCTATGGGCGAGAGTTGCACGCGCGTGCCCCGGTCGAGGAGGGAGTCGAAAAGTTTGAGGGCGTGCTGCGTCTCTTCTTCGTACTGCTTGCGCATCCAGAGGGCAAACCCCGGAAGATTGGCCGCGTCGAAGTAACCGGACATCGAGAGGTACAAGTAGGCAGCGTAGAACTCCCTGCCTACCTGCTCGCCAGTGGCCTCCCTGACCGTGTCCCCCGTGCCTGTCTGCGTGTTCTGGACCATGCTGCTCCTTCCGACCGTTTGCATGCTGAGCCTCTAAGTATACTCGTTACAAAAATCGGACTCCGACCAGCGTACTCGCAGCCAATCGGAGCAGCCGCTTCTCATCCGTGTGGCACAGACAGGTAAGGCAGGTCGCGTCGCCGACCCTGTAGTACAGACAGCAGGCGTTTCACACCCTCGTCGGGATGGGGCCGCTATCGTACTCCACCACAAAGAAGTTGGCCGTCCTGCATCTCCTCCGCGAAGACGCGCCTTGGCTTCCCGACCCAGCGCGGGTCCCACCCAGGCGAAGGCCTCTACAATGAAGTCCGCGACCATACCCCGTAGCGCCTCTTCTTCGCTCGCCTCATCCCGCAGCGGCCGAGCGCCGAGAACGGTCCCGGCAGGTGGGCCTTCACGAGCTTCGCCTTCAGCCATGTCAGCCTAGCTCCCGCGGACCGGACTTGGATCACACGCGTCTTGACGTGTCCCAGCAAACTCTTTACCGTGGTTTCTGAAATTGAGAATCACTTGCATTAACCATGTGGCCGCTACCACACCCGGTCGGAGGAAGGGAAGCAATTGATCGAGATCAAAGAATCACGAGTCCGTCCGGCATCGGCATGGCCTTCGTGGGAGGGATGATGGAAGAGCCTTACTTGAGGCGGTTGGCCCGTCTCGAGGTTGAAGAGCGCATAGTCCAGATCCGGTACGAGCTTGCCTGGGGCGGGGCGTGCGCCGACGGTGCCGTCGAGTTTCCGGGTGGCCGCGACCTCGAAGAGCAGTTGCTCGACGAGCTCACCGAACTGGAGCTTATCCTCCTGAACGGGAGGTACGGTTTCTACTCTTCCGGGGCCCTGCCCGCAACGGCGGAGTGGGAACGGGGATGACGCCTATGAAGCGTTTACTACGAGTTCCATCGCCTTTCGTGCCGCGGTCACGAGGGGGAAATGGGAGTCGAACGTGACCGTTGCGACGGACGGCGCATCATTAGAGAGTCGGCTGTGTTCCGTCGTCTCCAAGAACAACGGCGAGGATCCCATCGGCTCGGCCACCCCCTTCGGGCGCTGCCTGGCCGTGGAAGTAGCATCTCCGTGGGCGACGGACGTCACCCGTTCCTCCCGCTTCCCGACGGAACTTCTGGAGGCGCTCGAAGATGCCCGCGAACACGGCCTCGACAAGTTTGTGGCCCTTCACCCGGATCCGAACTACTCTCGCGAGGGGCACACCCGCGTCATGCACTTGAGCGGGGGCGAGGGGCCTTTCGTGGACTACGAGAAGGAGGAGTTCGTCGTGCCCGACGGTGAGCTCGTGGGATTGGCGACGGCGCTCTTCGGAGGAGGGAACGATCCCTCGCACTTCGAGCGGTACCGGTTGGATGACGGCCCGCGGGTCCGGGATCTCCTCGTTTGCACGCACGGTCGGCGTGATGCCGCCTGCGGCAAGCTGGGATACGGGATCTATGAGACCCTGCGCCGCCGGTACGCGGACGTCTCGGGGAAAGGCTACGGGTCTGGCGGGTTAGTCACCTTGGCGGGCACCGTTTCGCGCCCACCCTCCTGGACCTTCCCGAGGGCCGCCTCTGGGGCCACCTGGAGCCCCGGGCACTGGAGAACCTTGTTCTGCGTAAAGGCCCAGTTTCTGAGCTGCGGCGCTTCTACCGCGGCTGGGCCGGCCTGAGTTTCTACGAGCAGATCGCCGAGCGCGAGGTCTTCGTGCGTGAAGGCTGGGCATGGACGGGTTATCGCAAAGCGGGCCGGACGCTGGAGGTGGACGAGGAGGGGGATCGGGCCGAGGTGCGCATCGAGTACGCCTCTCCCGATGGCGGAACCTCGGGCGTCTACGAGGCCACCGTGGAGAGGAGCGGAAGCGTGATGACGCTCGCCAACTCCGGCGCGGACCCGCTGAATGAGGCGAAGCAGTACCGCGTCAGCCGGCTGGAGAAGGTCTCATGAGGAAGAAGGGCGTGAGAACGCAAGCTCGTCGGCTTGTTGGTCCCACGGCCAGAAGGACGGGGAAGGCAATGTCCTCCCCGAGCCGGGCTCGGTCGAGTTCGAGGGCGTCGAGATCGACGCGCGGGGCGCCTGGGAATAGGGCGCCGGTCCCATGCGCGGAGGAGGCTGGCAGGTATGTTGATGCTGTTGTCGGCGGTGACGGGGTGAGCTTTCTGCGCGTCGGTCGGTCTGCTGGCCGCCTATTCGGGTGGGGCCCTGGGCTGATCGAAACACACGGTCGAGAAGCTGGACACCGTCTTTTACGTCCTGTCGAGCGTCGGCATCCTATCGGCGGTCTACGCGCTACTCCTGATACTGCTCCGTTCTTGATGCCCCGGTGTTCGTTGCTCGCATCGCGAGGCCTCGCCGATCCTTGGCGCCTCCGGGTACTCCTTGCACCTGCCGCAATAAAACCTTCGCCGGCCTCTCCTCGCTTGCTGAAGAATCTGCAGACCGGCCGTTCCTAGCCTAGCGATTCGACGAAGTACCGGGGGTTCAGCTCCTCACCGGTAGCGCGCAGTACGGTCGTCTCCCAGTCGTCGCGAGCGCCCGGGCCGAAGATGGCCTCCTGGAGATAACGGCCCGCGATCTCGCTTTTGTAGAACGGACCGCCGGCGATGTTGTCTTCAAGGTAGCGGCGTAGTTGCGCGGCGGTCAGATGTCCAAGGACGTAATTGTGATAGTAGATGGGGGCTACGGCGACGTGGATCTTGGCTGCCCAGTCGGGCTCGTCGCGCCCGGGCGGGCGATTCACGAGCTGTATCTCCTCGACGAGGTCCCACCACAAAGAGTTCAGGTCGTCGCGGTCGGGATCCTCGTAGAGGGCCTTCTCGAAGTTGTACATGACCAGGGCCCACCGCGTGAAGACGAGGCGATCCGCTCCACCGATCCACGAGATACGCTCGCTTTCTCCCGCCAGCTCCTCCTCGGAGACCCCGGCGACCGAGGAGAGCCAGCCCGGATCATCGACGAGCCCTCCCATCATCAGCGCGATCGCCTCCGTGGTATTGATGTGGGCGATGGAGCGCAGGAGGTATGGCAGCGACGGGTTTATGTACTTGTCGTAGACGGCGTGGCCGAACTCGTGCAGCATCGTATCCGCCCAGTAGGAGTCCGGCTGTACGTTCGCGAGCACCCTCACGTCGTAGGGGTAGTCCCGTCCGACACCCATGCAGAAGGCATGCTGGCTCTTTCCCTCCCGCTCGTACAGGTCGCTCCGGGCCAGGACATCGCGCACCTCCAACCCCATGTTGTCGTAGGTCTCACGCGTCAGGGCTTCGAGGTCCTTCCCTCTGAAGAAGCGATCCGGGTCTAGTGCGGTCGTTGCGCCTGTGCCTTCGCCCGTTACCTGCCCGTGGTTACCTGCTCCAGGCTCACCCCCCGGATGCCCTCCCGAACCCGGGAACGGAAGCGCGGCCGTGTCTTGTTTGCAAGACTGGAAGAATGGGTCCGACAGGTGCCACGGCATCACTCGCTCGGCCCCGAACCTCCGCTTTAGATGCTCGTCGATCTCGCCCCTCAACTCCTCGAACGGGGTACGGGTCGTGGCCTCGAGGTCTTCCATGAGGCGGTCCAGACCTTCGACGTCGATCTCCTGAAGGTCCAGCGCGCGCACGCGGTGGTTCGGGTAGCCGGCGTCGCGGGCGAGCTTGTTTCTGAGGCGGGCTAGCTCCCTGACGGTCCCCTCGACGGGCCCACCGACGGACTTCGAAGCCTCCCAGGCGCCCTGTCTGAGGGACGCATCGTCGGAGGAGCGAAGGACGGCGCGTAGCTCATTCTCGCTCTTTTCTTCGCCCTCGACCTTGCCCCGGTGGTTGTTGTAGACCGCGTTCGCCTCGGCTTCGAGCTCTTCTACGCGCGTCAGGGTCGCCTCGTCGCCCTGCCGCCCGGCGAAGGTCTTGTACAGGATCTCCAGTCTGCGGCGTAGAATCTGGCTCTCCAACGCCTCACGCCCCTCGTACCACCCCTTCACCCTCTCGAACTCGTCCCGATCGGAGAAGAGGGCGTTGTACTCCTTGCCGATGCGCACGACCTCCCTGCTCGCCTCCTCCGTGCCAGTGGTCGCTAGATCCCAGTAGGCCTCGCTCGACGCCTTCTCCACCGGTGCCAATCGTTCCTCAAAGTAGGCGATAAAATCCTGTATCTTCACGGTATCCATGTTCAAGCTACCTTCCCTCGTCGAGGTTCGTTGCAGGCATCTTACCCGCGTGGCGGCAGGGCCCTATCAAGCTCCGGGGACGGCGCCCAGCCGATACCCCGACGAGGAACCTTCTGAGTGCAAGGAGGCATGTGTCGCCAGGACACCGAACAGGAACCCTAACCCCAACGATGCCACGGAACCTACCCCCAACGCTCTCCACCGGATGCTTACCAAGACACATTCCCCTAGTGCAGGGAAACAGAGCCTCTCTCAGCGCCGGCGGCTGCGTTCATTGCGGCGGTTGCCGAGGTAGACCATGACGAGCAGCAGCACTATGCCTAAAGTAACGAACTGGAGTAAGCTCTCGGGTCCTCCCGAGCCGCCGACTACCAGGGCTGCTACAAAGACCAGCGCGAGGGCCGCCCATCCCGCTGCCCTGTAGGCGAGGTAGGCAACGAGGAGCCCGACAAGGGTGTAGGGGACGAACATGAGGGGCCCCAGGGCGGTCACCCCCGGGTCGAGGACGGCCGGCGGCGTGTTGGCCCCGGTCGCCCACAGCCCGATCTGCCCGATGACGAGGAACGCGATGAGGGCGCCGAAGAAGCTTATGGCCCCGGATCTCCAGGTTATGGGCTCGGGGTCGAAGTCGTGCGGCTCGTACCAGCGTGCCTCCCGTGCCGGAGCCCTTCCCCGGTTGCGGCCCCTTCCGGACGGCTCCCGCCCGCTGCCCCGGCGAGCTCCCCCGTCCGGCTCCTCCGGATCCTGCTTGCGGAACCTGTTGCGCAGGCGTTCGCCCAGGCCGGGTCCTCCCTCGGACGCGCCACGCTCCTCGCGCTCGCGGCGCTTTCTGGAGACCTCGTCGTCGAGAGATCCGAAGTCGAGATTGAGGCCGGCGAGCTGGTCGGCGGCGTGGGCGAGGTCCAACGCCTCGTCGTGGCTGCGGCGCCGATCCGGGTCGGAGAGGACGGCGTTGGCCTCTTGCAACTGGCTGAACTCCGTCTCGCTCCCGCCCGAGTGATCGGGGTGACGCTCCTTGGCAAGCCTCCTGTAGGCAGCTTTTATCTCGGACTGACTCGCCGAGCGTGATACGCCGAGAATACGGTAGTAGTTGATCTGCTCCGCCATAGTTTCTCTATTCTAACCCACTCTTACGCATGGGCGAGGCACCGAACTCCAGGGCGAGCCGTATCTCTTCCAGGCAGGAGACATCGTCCTCCTCCCCGAGAGCCCCCTCCAGCGCCGCCGTCGCGGCCTCACCCCCGACCTCGCCGAGCGCCCAAGCCGCGTGCCCCCGCACCAGCGGCGAGCCGTCTTCCGTAAGGCACCGGACGAGAGACGGCACCGCCTCCCGGAGCCCGAGGTTACCCGCCGCCACGCAGCAATTTCTCAGGAGCCCGGCCCGACCGGGTCGCGTGAGGGGCGTCCCTGCGAAGCGCGACTCGAACTCCTCGTCGTCCCGGATCTCCAGGACCTCCGGTATCTTCAGGTAGGGCCCGGCGCCCGCGCGCTCCGAGAACTCGGGCCAGGAGCTCACCGTCGCCTTGCGCTTGTTGTACGGGCAGACCTCCTGGCAGATGTCGCAGCCGAACGCCCAATCCCCTACCTTCTTGCGTAGCTCCAGGGGAATAGGGCCCCTGTTTTCTATCGTGAGGTACGAGATGCACAATCGTGCGTCCACGACGCCGGGGGCCTTGATCGCGCCGGTCGGACACCCCTCCATGCAGCGGGCGCATTTGCCGCAAGTGCCTTCGCCCTCCACGTCCGGCTCGAGCTCGAGGTCCACGATCAGGTCGGCTATAAAGAAATACGAACCTATGCGGCCGTTGATGATGCAGGAGTTCCGACCGAAGAACCCGAGGCCCGCGTGCTGGGCCGCCGAGCGCTCCAGGAGCGGCACCGCGTCTGTGAACGCACGTGCCTTGATCCTGCACCCCAGAGCTTCCTCCAACTCCTTCCGCAATCTCCTTAGCCGCTCTTTGATGACCACGTGGTAATCCTGCCCCCACGCGTACCTCGCGACCCGTCCGCCGCTCTCGTCAACAGGATGATCCCCCGGGTAGTAGGAGACGCCGAGGGAGACCACGCTCCGGGCGCTCTTCTGCAACCTCTTCGGGTCCGCCAGGAGACCGGCGGGGCGGTGCATGAAGCCCATGTCCGCCGCCATCCCCGCCTCTTGCCACTCCGTCAGGCGCTCCCCGCCCCTCTTCAGCGGCTCCGCGCTCGTCACGCCTACGAGGTCGAAGCCCGCCGCGCTCGCCCTCTCCTCCAGAACGCGCCGCGCCTCCCTACGCGTCATACGCGCCTCGCCCTTTGCCCCATCACCATTCCCGTTCACAAGAAAGATTTTACCCGGCGACGGCTCGGATTGGACCTAAAGACACTTTTTTATAACCATACGTTTGCTGAAAAAAATTAGTGACAGTAGTAGTATTTCGATTATGGCTCAGATGGACAATGTAAAACAAGTTTTGAGGTTGCAGGACGAACTCATCCACCACCGGGCGTTGCTGGATGCGGGTCCGTGGTTGGAGCTGAATATGTCCACGCCACAGCTCAAGGCCCTGCTCCTAATCTCGGAGGAGGATGCGATCCGGATGCGCGAGCTGGCCCGCAAGCTGGGCGGCTCATTCTCCAACGCGACAGTTCTGGTCGACCGTCTCGTCGAGCGTGGCCTCGTCGAGCGCATGATGGAGCCTCAAGACCGTCGCGTCGTCCTCGTCCGGGCCACGGAAGATGGTCGGCTCCTGATCGAGCAACTCGTTACTTCCTGGCGCAGCCTCACGGAGTCCCTCCTCAAAAGCCTCTCGGCCGAGGACCTGGAGACCGTACGCAAGGCCATGAGAATCCTCGTCAGCGCGGCACAGGACGGTGAGAACACCACGAAACAGGAGTCATAAGGACTCTTAGGGACCCGAGCCCCTGCCGCCAAAGCTTCTTTTCTCGCCGTTCCGTTTGGCTTCGTACGTAACCGGGTCGGTGACTCGTGAGCCCCAGGGCTCCCGCGCTCGTACGCAGGGGAGATCCAGCCCCTCGACGATACTTTTACTCTCCCCCCTTTTCTGTCCCGCCTCCGAAATCTTCCACGCTTTGTTCTTGCGGTCGCACCTCGGAGGCTTAGCGAAGGGGCGGTCAAGCTCTCCTCCACTGTACCGAGCCGGCGCTGGGGCGCCCTCGAGGGGATGCTATACATATGCAATGCGATGCGCAGAGACCGAGACGTCCTCTCCAAGCCCGCCGCGCCGCGAGGTCCGACGGGTCTCCCCCTGGGAGAGGTCAGGGTGGCGGACGGATCTCGCCGCGCTCGTCGGAGCCCTGGGGCTCGAGCCGGGGGTAGACCCCTTCGTACTCCTCGACGGGGAGGGGTGGCACGCCAGAACGCTGGCCTTCGACCCCGAGACGACGGTCGCCGTCGACGACGACTCCCCGTTCGAAGCGCTGCGTAGGGCCTTCGTCCCCGAGATGGGCGCGGAGAGCCCTACTACTGCGTCTGGATCTCCGTTCGGCCCGGCGCTCTTCGGCTACCTCTCCTACGACGCCGTACGCCACCTCGAACACCTCCCCGAGCTTGCACGGGACGACCTGAACCTCCCCGTGGCCCGCTTTTTCCTTCCCCGCTACGTGGTCGGCGAGGGGCCGGGAGGAGAGTTGTGGATCTCGCACCCACCCGGCGAGGACACTGAATTTATCTTGCGGGCCCTGCGCCAGGCCCGACCACTCCCCGAACCGGACAAGCCCGCTTCTCCACGTCCCGTCTCTTCCACGCTTGGCCGCGAGGGGTACGTGCGGGCCGTCGAGAGGGTGAAGGAGTACGTGCGGGCGGGGGACGTCTTTCAGGTGAACGTCTCGCAGCGCTTCGAGATGCCGTATCGTGGGGACCCCTTGGCGCTCTACGGCGCCCTCAGAAAGAGGAACCCCTCACCATTCGGGGGGATGGTTTCCTTTCCGGGCTTCGTGGCCGTCTCGAGTTCTCCTGAGAAGCTCGTGAGCTTGAGCGGGCGGCGGGCCTCGACGCGGCCCATCGCGGGGACGTATCCGAAGGCCGCCGGTGCCGGGGCGGCGCTGCTCCTCGACCCCAAGGAGAAGGCCGAGCACGCCATGATCGTGGACCTGGAGCGCAACGACCTCGGGCGCTCCTCGGCCTACGGGACGGTGCGCGTCGAGGAGTTTATGGCGACCGAGGAGTACTCGCACGTAGTCCACATAGTCTCCGAGGTCGCGGGGAGGCTCGCGCCCGACAAGGACGCCGTCGACCTCCTCGCCGGGATGTTTCCGGGCGGCACGATCACGGGCTGCCCAAAGGTGCGGTGCATGGAGATCATCGAAGAGCTCGAACCGACCCGCCGCGGCTTCTACACCGGCTCCTTCGGCTACCTCGGCCTGGACGGCGCCTCGATGGACATGAATATCGCCATCCGCACGATCCTCCTTAAAGATGGTGTCGCCTACGCCCAGGCCGGCGGGGGCATAGTCGCCGACTCGGTCCCCGAGCGCGAGTACCGCGAATCCGTCCATAAAGCCGCCGCCCTCCTCGAGTGCCTCGGCGCGGAGATACCGCCGGTCTAAAACCTTGGACCTCGTCTACCTGAACGGCTCTTACCTGCCCCCGGAGGAGGCCCTCGTCCCCGTAACCGACCGGGGCTTCGCCTACGGCGACGGCGTCTTCACGACGATAAAGGTCCTCGGAAGCAATCCGTTCTTCCTCGACAGGCACCTCGCGCGCCTCGGACGCGACGCCGATGCCATAAACCTTCCGGCCCCGCTCGACGAGGTCGAATCCGCCATATGGGGCCTCGTCGGGAAGCTCGGGCTTGGCGACGGTGTTCTCAAGGCGACCCTGACCCGTGGCACGGGGGGGCGCGGTCCTTCCCCGAAGAACGCTGCCGGCCCACCCACCGTCGTCGTGAGTGCCTCGCCGCTGCCGGCGCCGCGCCCTCCCCTCGCCGCGATCTCCGTCCCCGACGAACGGGGCTCTCTTGCCAGCCACAAGACCCTCAACTACCTCCCGAACGTTCTCGCTCTCGCGCAAGCCGAGGCGGCCGGCTGCGAAGAAGCCATCTTCTCCCGGGACGGGCTTCTCCTCGAGGGTACGGTCTCCAACCTGATCGGAGCGGTGGGGGACCGGCTCATCACCCCTCCTCTCTCGGAGGGCGTGCTAGGAGGGGTGGCGCGCGAGGTCTTGTTGGAGGGGGGCGTGGCGACCGAAGGACCGTTACCGCTGGAGACGGACGGGCCGCTCTACTGCGTAAATGCCGTCCGCGGGGTCGAGCCGGTGGCGGCCCTCGACGGCCGAACCCTGCGGCGTAAGCC
>JADDPY010000270.1 GCA_016781635.1 Rubrobacter sp. | reverse complement strand
TTCAGCTAGCTCCTGGAGGACGGGGACGGTCATCTCCCAGCCCATGCAGGCGTCGGTGACGCTCTGGCCGTAGACGAGGTCGGCGCCGCCGTCCGTCAGGTTCTGGTTGCCGTCTTCGAGGAAGCTCTCCATGAGGACGCCGACGATGCCCCTCTGGCCCCCGGCGATCTGGGAGGCGACGTCGCCGGCGACGACGGGCTGGCGGCGGTAGTCCTTGTTGCTGTTGCCGTGGCTTGTGTCGATCATGACCCGCTCGGGGAGCCCGACCTTGCCGAGGGCTTCGAGAGTCTCGCCGACGCTCTCGGCGTCGTAGTTCGTGCCGGTTTGTTTGCCGCCGCGCAGGATCACGTGGCAGTCGGCGTTGCCGCGGGCGTTGACTATCGCGGCGAGCCCCTGCTCGGTGACGCCGAGGAAGTGGTGCGGGTAGTCGGCGGCGCGCAGGGCGTCGATGGCGATCTGGATGTTCCCGTCGGTCCCGTTCTTGAAGCCGACCGGCATCGAGAGGCCGGAGGCCAAGTCGCGGTGGACCTGGCTCTCGGTCGTGCGCGCCCCGATGGCGGCCCAGGCCACGACGTCGGAGAAAAACTGCGGGGAGATGGGGTCCAGGATCTCACAGCCCGCCGGTAGGCCGAGCTCGGCGATCTGGAGGAGCAGCCCGCGCGCCGCGCGGAGCCCAGCGTTGATGTCGAAGCTGCCGTCGAGGTGGGGGTCGTTGATGAGGCCCTTCCAGCCCACGGTCGTCCGCGGCTTCTCGAAATAGACGCGCATCAGGATGAGCAGGTCTTCCTGGAGCTCCTCGCCGATCTTCTGGAGACGACGGGCGTAGTCGAGGGCGGCCTCGGGGTCGTGGACGGAGCACGGGCCGACCACAACGATCAGGCGGTCGTCCTCGCCGTTGAGCACCCTTACGACCTCCTCGCGGGCGCGCCGAATCGTCGTCGCCACCTCGCGTGAAAGCGGGAGCTGCTCTAGCAGGATCGCGGGCGGCTCCAGCGGGCGGATGCTATTTACCCTGAGGTCTCGGGTGGGCCTTGCATCACCGAAGCCAGCCTCGCCACCCACCACGTCTTCCACGCCGGGGATGGACTCCAAAAGGGCCCGAAGCTCGGAGGAGACGTCACCCTCCACGCCGACGACGGAGCGCCCCTCGCCCTCGAAGACGCTGGTCCCGAGGCCCGCCTTCTCGGCCTGGCCCCGCACCGCCTCCACCGTCCCCCGGGAGCCGTTGGAGGAACGCACCACAACGAACATCTTTTTGTTCTCCTGTCTCCTACTGAACACGAAAGGGCGCAAGGGCCCATGCCCCTGCCCCGCAAAAGCGGGGTCCGCCCCGTTTATACCAGTGTAGCGGGCGCACACGAGGCGTCAAGAACCGTCCCTACCCGCGTACCCGTAACGGCCGTATTTCCGCACGCAATCGCGCCTACCCCGTGCTTGCATCTTCCGATCGGCGACGAGGAACTTTCGGCTCTGAGGTCTCGTTTCGACGATTGTAGCGGTCGTTCTGTCTCCCCGCGCCTCCGATCTATGAACGGCAGCCCGCCCCCCTACCCGTAAGCTATACTGGCCGCCATGCTGAGTTTTCTTCTGCTTCTGGGCGGCTATCTGCTGGGCTCCGTGCCGACGGGGATCATCGCCGGGCGTGCCTACGGGGTGGATGTTCGGCGCTCGGGGAGCGGGAATATTGGGATGGCGAACGTCCTGAGGACCGCGGGCAAGGGGGCGGCCATCATCACGATGGTCGGGGATATGCTGAAGGGCTTCGTCCCGGTGCTCCTGGCGCGCTTTCTGACGACAAACGACTGGCTGGTTGCTGCGGTGGCGCTCGCGGCCGTGGTGGGGCACTGTTGGCCCGTGTTCCTGGGCTTCAAGGGGGGCAAGGGGGTCGCGACGGGGGCGGGAACCTCGATCGCGCTTGCTCCGGTCGTCGGGCTGGCGCTTTTCGCGTTCTGGTGGATCGTGGTGCTTATAGGGAGGTACACCTCCCTGGGCGCGATCGCCGTGATGGTGCTGAGCCCGTTCGTCTTCCTCCTTACGGGTCAGCCGTGGCCGTACGTGGTGTACACGGTGGTCGGAGGGGTGCTGGTGTTGTATCGCCACAGGGAGAACGCGCGGGCGTTACTGAATGGAACGGAGCGTAAGATCGGGGAGAAGGCTGGAGGGAAGAAGAATGTCCGTGCTCGCTGAGGCCTACCGGGGGAAGTCCGTCCTCTTGACGGGGGGGACCGGGTTTCTCGGGACCGCGCTCGTCGAGAAGATGCTCAGAAGCCTGCCGTCGCTGGGCCGCTTGTACCTGATCGTGCGCCCCTCCCGCACCCAGGGGGCGCAGGAGAGGTTCGAGAAGGATGTCCTGGGCTCCGCTGCCTTCAAGGGGCTACGCGAGAAGCTTGGCCAGGACTTCGAGCGCTACGCCTCCGAGAAGGTGCGCGTTCTGGAAGGCGACGTACATTCGGATAGTCTGGGGCTTGGATCCGAGGACATCGCCGAGTTGTCGCGGGAGGTGGACGTGGTGATACACTCCGCGGCCTCGGTCGTCTTCGATGCTCCGCTCGACGCGGCTGTGGACTCGAACGTGCGGGGGACCCTGGGGCTTCTCACCCTCGCCCGCTCCTGGGAGAAGAAACCACTCTTCATGCACGTCTCGACCTCGTATGTCGCGGGGACGAAGTCGGGGCTCATCCTGGAGGAGCCGCCAGGCAAGCTCACGCCGAACGGGATGCGGCTCGACCCCAAGGGAGAAGTTTCGCGCCTCAGCGGGATCGTGAGGGAGGTCGAGGAGGCTTCGGGGGAGAAGGGTCTCAGGAGGCGCTTCGAGGACGAGGCCCGCAGGGAGATAAGCCCTGGTGGGGAGCCGGACGAGGCCGCCGAGAGGACCGAGGCGCTACGGCTTGCCTGGGTCAAGGAGCGGCTTGTGGAGCGGGGGAATGAGCGGGCTCGGGAGCTCGGGTGGCAGGACGTTTATACGTTCACGAAGTCGCTCGCCGAGCGGCGGGTGTTGGAGGAGAGGGGGGGGCTGCCGCTCATCATCCTGAGGCCGGCGATCATCGAGAGCTCTCTGCGGGAGCCTTACCCTGGTTGGATCCAGGGTTCCCGGATGGCCGACCCGATCATCATGTCCTTTGCCCGCGGCATCCTGCGCGAGTTCCCCGGCGACCCGAGGAGCATCGTGGACATAGTGCCCGTGGATCACGTCGTAAACGCCATCATCGCCGCGGCGGTGAAGCGCCCCGAGAAGCCCGAGGTCTACCAGGTCGCCTCTGGGGAGCGCAATCCGATCCGCTACCGCGAGTTCTACGAGAACGTCCGCGAGTTTTTCCTGGAGAACCCCCTGCGCGACTCGGGTGGACGTCCCGTCCCCGTGCCGGAGTGGAGCTTCCCGGGGAGGAGGCGGGTCGAGAGGCTGTTGAAGGCGGAGCTTACGGGCCTCAAGATCGCGAGCGCCCTCGTGGCGAGGATGCCGGAGGGGCACGCGAAGACGGACCTGCGCGGCAGGATCACACGGGCCGACAAGCGCTCCCGGATGAGCTACTACTTTATCCGCATCTACGGCGACTACGGGGACATGAAGAGCACGTTCTCCGCGAAGCGTACCTACGAGCTGTACCGGGCCCTCCCCGAGGAGGACCGGGAGGTCTTCCCGTTCGACGTCGCCGAGGTCGACTGGAAGGCGTGGCTGCAGGAGACGCACCTCCCAGCGATCACCCAGAAGCCCGGCCGCAAGAAGCGTGGCAAGGGGGGCGAGGAGAAGCCGGGTGAGGTCGCGGCGATCTTCGACGTGGACGGCACGCTCGTGAAGTCCAACGTCGTCTCCTACTACGCCTGGATGAGGATGAGGGATCTCCCGCCCGCCAAAAGGCCCCTCTTCGCCGCCTCCATCCTCGGGAAGGTGCCGTATTACTGGGCGCTCGACAAGATCAGCCGGACCCACTTCAACCGCGCCTT
>JADDPY010000660.1 GCA_016781635.1 Rubrobacter sp. | reverse complement strand
CTCTGCCCTGCTGACTGTGCAGATTCTTGGGTCCACTATAGAACCCCGACGTCCGCCTCGCCGTGAACGTGTTGCCCGAGTCACAGGGACACTGGGTCTGATTGCTGAGCGGATCGACGTAGGCTTTGGAGGCGAACCATGACCACCCATGCCCACACCGACGACATGCCAATTGCTGCGCCCCGCCATCGACGAGCAAATGTTCAGCATTGAGCAGCACGGCCTCGATCCGATTCCGGCGGCGGACCTATGTTATCGCGCGTCGGTAAATCAGATGTTTCATCTGTAATCATGCGAACCCGTTGTTCTTTAAAGCCACTTGCGATGAGCTGATTTCGTATAGCAACGGCATCTTTCACACGGACTTGCAGAGATCCATAGTTGTAAATGTCTTCATACTCGTTGACCCCAACTATTAGACTCCATTGGTTACCAGTGCCGTTCATAGTCGAAGAAGTTGACCCATTAGCGTCATTGCTTTTATCATTTTGTGGAACATCCGACCGATTGCGGCTAGAATTGGTTTTAGGTTGAGGTGTCTTGCCAAGACACATATCAGTAAAGCTCATTCCTGCAAGACGTAAAGCTATTGAAAGGCATCGGTTGCGAGCCCGGTAGACTACCAAGGTCTATGACCTCGCCGGCCACACTCCATCGACGCTGAGCATCGAGAGCGTCTGGGGTGATAAGATGGCATAGGGTTGTCAATAGCCGCAGTGGAGCCGGCAGCGGCGTATGAGCGATTATGACTCCCCTTTCGCTGTTCGTTGTTGAGGCTTGTCTAGAGCGAGCATCTACTTGCTGGAGCTAACAAACCATTCGACCAATACGTTTGTCGAGATGGTGGGATACAGTGACATCTTTCTTTCCAGTCGTCAGTTCAAGCAGCCCTATGGTCATGCCCCTCGTCACATGCGGCGAGCAGCGGCAGCATACCCGAACGTGCTCATCGTAAGACTACGCGGAGGAGGCTCAAACCTGCTATGGGTGAAACATTAGGTGAACACGAAGGAAAACCGGGCAACCCGGTGATCCCTGATGTCCGGGCGGCGGACCCACATATCGCGTTGCTCGGTGATCGCTATTATATCTATGCAACGGAGGCGGGCAAGACCGAGCCGGGTTTTGCGCTGTGGTCGTCGCCCGATCTTCGCTCCTGGAGCAGCGAGGGGATGATCTACCGTTTCGCCGAATCGCGATGGGCCAGGGGACGCGATTGGGCGCCCTGCATTGCCGAGCGCAACGGCCGCTACTACTTCTACTTCAGCGCGGATGATCGCATCGGGGTCGCCGTGGGCGATTCGCCGGCCGGACCTTTTCATGATCCGCTCGGTGCGCCGCTTTGTCCGTACAAGGATGACATCTCGGTCATCGACCCAATGGCCTTTATTGATGACGACGGCGAGGCGTATCTGTATTGGGGTGCTGTGCCGGCTGCCTGGCTCATCGGCAAGGTGACCGATATCATGACGACGCTCTCGGTGCGCAAGCTGAACCGGGACATGATCTCCTTTGACGGGCCGGAGCTGCCGACCGTGGAGACGCCGAGCAGCGCCAGTGGCGGCTACGGCCCGCATGTCGAAGCCTCATTCGTCCTCAAGCGCGACGGCGTCTACTATCTGATGTGGTCACACGGGAGCTGGAACGCTGCCGACGACGAAAACGCGTACAGGGTGATGTATGCCACTGGCCCGTCGCCGCTTGGCCCGTGGACCAAACAGCCCGCGCCGATCCTCTCGACGTGCCGCGACATCGACGCAATCGGGCCAGGCCATCACTCCGTGGTCCAAATCCCAGGAAGGGACGAATGGTTTGTCGCGTATCACAATCACAAGGGCGACGCGGATCGGCGCGTGTGTATCGACCGGATGGAGTTCAATGCGGACGGAACGATCAAAACTGTCATACCAACACGCGAGGGCCCACCACCGCATTCCATACGCCTCGCGATCGCTCTGGAGAGGTATGGGCCGTTCGAGCATGGGGCGGAGATACGCTTCAACATCATCATGCATGACGAGTTCTCGCACATCGCACTGTTCGCGGGCGATACCGAAATTGGCAGGAGTAGCGGCGGCGAGCGGCGCCTCCTCTGGCGAAGCGCAACGGTCGGCTTTCATCACGTGTCCGCGCGTGGCCGTACGCCCAGCGGCGAAACTGTGTGCTCGGCGGCCCTCAATATCGACGTGGTTTAATGGATGGTAGTGACTATCGTGGGCTGGAGGATAGGAGCAGCGGACGGCACGGGTGCTTATATCGGCGGCGTCTCATCCACCACGCTGAGCTCTGTCGATGCGTTTCCGCCGCCGGTCCCACCGATGCTGCGCTCAATGGTGTTTGATGAGACGATCGGCTCCACCGGTGCGGGCAAGGCGTTGAGGCTCAGCACGCTCCCGATGGGCGTGCCGTTGCATGGGTGGATGAGGAATGATGCTCTTGGCCGAAGCTTCGCGAATACCTCAATCAGCCGCGCCTCTTTCATTCCCGACACTGACCCCAACAATACCCAGCAGAGCGTAAACTTGTTGGATTACGAAGCGGCGCTAGGTAGGGCTGCCGCCCAGACGACCTGCATTGGAGGTGCAACAGCACGAAATGCTGCTACACGTACCGCGCAGCGCCTCATTTCCAGCGGTCAGTTCCACTTACCATTGCGCATCGCCGCTCGCGTCACGCAGGTGTTTATCTGCAAAATCCATAAATCGCTCCCAGTCATACGTAGTCACGTCGTGCTTTCCAGCCCGGATGTGATAGCCGATCCGGCTCAGTATCGGCGTATTGAGACCGGGCATCGGGTCAGCCACCAGGCCATCCGTCCCAAGCAGGCGATACACTGCATCGGCGTGCTTGGCCGCAAGAAACTCGCCGCGTGGGTCCGCCCATAGGTCCTCTGCCGCGCTCGCGATGTACACGGGACGAGGCGCAATGAGCGTGATGAGCATGTGCTGATCGATTGGTAGCGCATGCTCTTTGTTATTGTACTGCTTGAAATTGCCGTTGAACCAGTGCGGGAACGCCGTGTTGATCTGTTCCACCGTTTCACCTACGTGCCGACGTGACAGTGCGGCACCGCCACAGCCGGAGTTATTCGAAATGACGCTGGCAAAGCGCTGATCCTGTGCTCCCGCCCACAAGGCAGCCTTCCCCAAACGTGAATGCCCCATGACCACAATCCGAGTGGCGTCAATATCAGTGTCTATTTCAAAGTAGTCCATCGCGCGGCTTAATCCCCAGGCCCAGGCACCGATTGCGCCCCACTCGTCCGGTGTAGGTTTCCTTTGGCCACCTTTGTAAAACAACGGGTGGATGCCATTCTGGAACCCATCATCGAAGTCGGGATCCAGGTCCCCATAATACATGGTGGCGAGCCCGTAGCCGCGAGCCAGCAGGTGCTCAACCGGCCAGCGATGTGCTTCCGTCCCACGTGATGCTACGGTAGCGCGATGATCAACGATACCAAGTTCCGGCTGATTTGGAACCCAGTGCTCGGTGATGGCGATCCCAGGATCATGATGAATCGCATGGTTGCCCAGAAAGTTGAGCCCGACGAATATGGGCACGGGCCGCGTGCAGTTGTTCGGCAGGTACATGAGGATGTCCATCTTTGGACCGTCCTGCGTGTCGGTGAAGTACACCGATACCACGTTGCGCGTAGCCTGTCCATTAAGCGCCTGCTGATCAAGCGATGGTCGTTCAAAACGGATGCCTTGCACCGTGTCGGGCGTTTTGCCGTAGACGGATTGCTCGAATAGGCTCAAGATTTCTGGCCGACGCTGCTGCCACCAGCGGCGAGCATTGGTCACGGTAGTACCATCGGCGAGCCGTAGCGGATCTGGAAGGGTATAGGGAGGTTCTTTGGCTTCGTCGTCATTGAGCATCCAAGACATCTCCTTCACGGTACACCGCTCGTGCCTGCTCCATGTGTGCGCAACCTTAGCACAATCTCGCGAACAGTGCCAGGTAGTAGCTGCCGAACGGTTAAGCGAAGTGACGCAGGGATCACACCATTCTTGTGAGGCACGCTGCACCTCAACACAGGGGAGGGTATTGTCACGGTAACTTCAGGTTTGTGCATGTGCTCGGGAAAATGAGGTAAAGAAGGACGCGATT
>JADDPY010000023.1 GCA_016781635.1 Rubrobacter sp. | reverse complement strand
TCTTCCCGCACCTCGCCGGCCGCAGGGTCGTCCTCGACGCCAGAAAGACCCTCGGCTTCCGTCGGTTCGTCTCCGACCTGCCGGGCGACTTCGGCCTGCGCGCCGTGATGGGGTATCTCCCGGAGGATCCGGGCCGCTAGGCACTGCGGATCACGGAGCCCCCGGCCGGGAGTTCGGGGAGATCGTATAAACTGGTCGGGACCATCTGGCGGCGTAGGGAGGATGCATTGCAGCAGCGGAACCTGGGAGGGACAGGTCTCGTGGTCTCGCCTTTGGGCCTCGGGTGCATGGGGATGAGCGAGTTCTACGGCACGAGCGACGAGGGGGAGTCGATCTCGACGGTCCAACGGGCCATCGAGATCGGTGTAACGTTTATAGATACCGCGGACATGTATGGCCCGTTCACGAACGAGAAGCTCGTCGGCAAGGCGATACAAGGCAGGCGTGACGACGTGCAGCTCGCTACCAAGTTCGGCAACGTGCGCGGGGAGGACGGCTCCTTCCACGGCGTGCGCGGCGACGCGGCGTACGTGCGGGAGTGTTGCGATGCGTCGCTCCGGAGGCTCGGGGTGGACTACATCGATCTGTACTACCAGCACAGGGTCGACCCCGATACCCCGATAGAGGAGACGGTCGGGGCGATGAAGGAGCTCGTCGAGGCCGGAAAGGTGCGCTACATCGGGCTCTCGGAGGCGGGGCCGGAGACGATCCGACGGGCCAACGCGACGCATCCCGTCTCGGCGCTCCAGTCGGAGTACTCGCTGTTCACGAGGGACGTGGAGGACGAGATCCTGCCCTTGTGCCGCCAGCTCGGCATCGGCTTCGTGCCTTACAGCCCGCTCGGGCGCGGATTTTTGACGGGCGCGTGGAGGAAGATCGAGGACCTCCCGGAGAGTGACACCAGGAGCGGCCGTTTCCCGCGCTTCTCCGAGGAGAACTTCCAGAAGAACGTGGAACTCGCCGACCGTATAAGGGACATCGCCGACGAGAAAGGCGCGACCCCGGGCCAGCTCGCCCTCGCTTGGCTTCTCCATCAGGGCGAAGACATCGTCCCCATCCCCGGCACCAAGCGCCGCGAGCGGCTGGAGGAGAACGCGGGAGCCGTAGACGTGAAGCTTACGGACGAGGACCTGCGCCGCATAGAAGAGGCGATGCCGAAGGGCTCGGTGGCGGGCGACCGCTACGCCGAACAGCAGATGCGCGCTGTCAACCGCTAGACGAGGAGGAGATCTTGGCAGAGGTGAAGTACGTATCGAAGGTGAAGCTGGAGCCGGTGAAGGGCAAGGTCCGCAGGGCCTACGTGCCTGGTGAGGAGGAGCCCGTTCTCTTCGGCGTCCACAGCGAGGTCGCCGAGCACTACGGTGTCGAGCCGGGGGCGGAGGAGCCGCACGCTTCTACGCTGGATTACGTGATCGCTGCCGCAGGAGGCTGACTGCTCGGCACTTTTGCCGGCGCGCTGGCAGCGCGTCAAGTGGAGATAAAGGGTCTCGATGCCGAGGCGGTTGGGGAGGTGGAGGCCGAGGGGAAGGTGCTGGTGATCAAGCGGATCAAACAGGTCTTCCGCCTCACGGCGAGCGAGGACGATCGGCAGACGGTCGAACGCGTGCTCGGCGTCTACGCGGACTCCTGTCCCGTCGCCAGGTCCATGAAGGGTAGCATCGAGATCACGAGCGAGATGGAGTTCACGCCCGCCTAGAAGAGATAAAATCTACCCTGAAAAGGACCCCCGACCTCGGTTCGGGGGTTCTCTGTTTTGTGCAACAAACTTCAGGGAGATCTCATGCAGAACAGCGAGAAGCGGGCGAAGATCACGGTATTCAGCGACTATGTCTGCCCGTTCTGCTACCTGGAGGAGCCGGACCTCACCCGCGTGAAGGAGGCGTACGGCGACAGAGTCGAGGTGGATTGGCGGGCCTACGAGCTCAGGCCCGACCCCGTCCCGACCCTCGACCCGGACGGCGACTACCTCCACCGCGTCTGGAACGCCTCCGTCTACCCGATGGCCGAGGCTCTAGGCATGAAGCTTCGCCTACCGCCCGTCCAGCCGAGGAGCCGCAAGGCGCTCGAAGCCGCCGAGTTTGCCCGTGAGAAGGGCCTGTACGACGAGATGCACAACGCCCTCTTCAGGGCCTTCTTCGAGGACGGCCGGGACATAGGGGACGTGGAGGTCATCCTCGACGTCGCCGCCCCCGTCGGCCTGGATCTGAGCGAGCTGCGCATGGCCCTCGCGGAGGACCGCTACACGGAGAAGGTGCTCGCCGACGAGGAACTCTCCCGCAAGCTCGGCGTGAGCAGCGTCCCGACGATGCTCGTCACGCCCGCCGGTGCCGAGTTTTCGGAGGCCGAGGTCATCACCGGCGCCCAGCCCTACGGTGGGCGCATCGAGGCCGCCGTCGAGCGAGCGCTGCAAAGGTCCGGGCAGGAGTAGCAGCGGTCACAGAGCCCGGGGCGTCGTCGCTCCGGGTTCTTTACAAGACCTCGTAGATCTCGTTCAGGGGAAGTGCCGCTCGGTCGCGCCGACCATGGCGTGGATCATCCCGCCGGCGTACTCGTGGCGCACGGTGGCGGTCTCTTCTATCTCGAGGTACTCCTCGGCGGTAGGCAATCCGTGCGGTAGTGCGGGCTGCGACATGAAGCGAGCATAACGAAAAGGAGCCCGGTCGCCGACGCAAAAAGGAGGAGGGGCGTTAGATTCGCCCCTCCTCCTTTTCTTTCTGCCTCGCGGCCCGACCGGGCCGCCCGTTGTGTCGCTATCAGGGACAGCGGCTGCCGGGGTTGTTGTACTTCTCGTCCTGGCGCCAGCGGTAGAACTCGCCGCGGTCCATGGGGGTTTTGTCCCCGTGCGTCCTCTCGTGGGCCGCGAGGTAGCGGTCGTAGGCGTTCTCGCCGGAGATCTCCTTGAGGTAGCCCCAGGCGTAGCGGAGGGGTTTGGTGAGGGTCTCCTTACTCATTGCTCCTCGATCCGCGGCTCCCCGCGCCTACGGGCTCGCGGACGCGGTCGTTGCCGTCCACGTCGAGGTGCGACTCTTCCCAGGGTGCCTCGCTCATGACGGGCTGCTTCTTGCCCCGGATCAGGCCGACCCACACCCTCACGGCGTCGGCGATGATGATGATTATGAGGCCGGCGAAGAGGATCGAGAGCACCCCGTCGACCGTCGAGTTGAGGATGACCTGCTGCGTCTGCTCCAGGCTCTTGGCCGGGGCGAACGGCTCTCCGGCGGCGAGGGATTCCTGGGCGGCGGCTCTCTGCGCGAAGAAGCCGATCTTGGGGTTCTCCGAGAAGATCTTGTACCAGCTCGCCGTGAGCGTCACCGCCGCGTCCCACGCGAGCGGCAGGAGAGTCACCCAGGCGTACTTGAGCTTGCCCATCTTTATGAGGATGGTCGTCCCGACGGTGAGGGCGACGGCCGCGAGAAGCTGGTTGGCGATGCCGAAGAGCGGGAAGAGCTGGTTGATGCCTCCCAGTGGATCGGTCGCGCCGACGTAGAGGAAGTAGCCCCAGGCCCCGACGATAAGGCCGCTGGCGAGCAGGTTCCCGGGGAGCCAGGAGGTGCGCCCGAGCGGCCGGTAGACGTTGCCGAGCATGTCCTGGATCATGAACCGCCCGACCCGCGTTCCCGCGTCGACCGTCGTCAGGATGAAAAGCGCCTCGAACATGATGGCGAAGTGGTACCAGAACGCCTGGAGCGACGAGAGCCCCAGGAAAGCCGTTACCCCCGCGAAGATCTCGCTCATCCCGACCGCGAGCGTCGGGGCGCCGCCTGTTCTACCCACGATCGTATCTTCCCCGACCGCGGTCGCCGTCCCCTGGAGCACGTCCGGCGAGACGGAGAAGCCGAGGCCCGTAACGGCCTGCGAGGCGGACTGCACCGTGGTGCCGACGACGCCGGCGGGGGCGTTCATCGCGAAGTACACGCCGGGGTCGAGCGCCGTAGCGGCGATCAGGGCCATGATGGCGACGAAGGACTCCATGAGCATCGCCCCGTACCCGATGAGGCGGACCTGCGACTCCTTCTGAATGAGCTTCGGCGTCGTGCCGGAGGCGACGAGGGCGTGGAAGCCCGAGAGGGCCCCGCAGGCGATGGTTATGAACACGAACGGGAAGAGCGGGCCCGCGACGACCGGCCCGAGGCCGTTGAAGGCGAAGGGGGTGGCGCGCGGCATCT
>JADDPY010000450.1:1939-4120 GCA_016781635.1 Rubrobacter sp. | reverse complement strand
GAGATAGCCCTGGAGTCGGGATACCTGAAGAGCGCTGGCCGGACCCCGCACAACACCATGCGCGCCCGGCTCTCCGTCGACGTCCGCGACAACGAGGAGAGCCCTTTCCGTCAGACGGCGCCTGGCGTTTACGGACTCGAGGAGGATGTGGCAAGGGCCGGTTCTTAGGGACGCACGGATGCTGTATATTGACGTGAATAGGCGTAGCCTATGGGGAGCTCGCAAGCATATCAAGGGGTGGAATCGTGGATCTTTTGCATGGTGAGGCGCTGGAGGCGGCGGCTTGGAAGGTCAAGAACCTGCCCGACTACGAGGCGAGGCTCGAGAGGGCGGCCCGTAGGATCGACGACCTCGGCAGGGGGCGGGGGCCGGCGGCGCTCGTCATCTACGAGAGCGCCTTGATGGGGAGCGGGCGACCCGTAGAGGAGGTGCGCGAGAAGGTCCGCACCTTCGAAGAAAACTTCCATGACGACGAAGAAGAGCTGACGATACCGAGGGCCAGCGCGATCATGAACGTCGAAGACGACTCCTGGTTTTTCGGTAACGAGGAGATACGGGTGATGACCGGGCAGCTTCTCGGCCAGTTTCAGCACCGCGTCACCCAGTACAACTACGTCGACGAGGTCGAGGTTCTGAGGCGCTGGGCCGACAGCTACGACACGCGGCTCTTCATCCGGCGGCGCATCCACGAGACGGAGCCCATCGCGGGCGTCGTCCCGGGCTTCGATTTGCCCCTGATCCAGCACCTCAGGGTCGCCGCCGGCGGCGATACCGTCGTCCCCACGCCGGGCACCGCCCGCGTGCTCGAGGCCCTGGGTGCATTGGGCGAAGGAGAGGCCTCCGACGATTACGCGGTGCTCGGCGCGGCCGAGGGTCTGGCCCTCAGGCTAGA
Source organism: Rubrobacter sp. (assembly GCA_016781635.1). Classification (GTDB taxonomy): domain Bacteria; phylum Actinomycetota; class Rubrobacteria; order Rubrobacterales; family Rubrobacteraceae; genus Rubrobacter_F. The sequence continues at coordinate 3,228 of JADDPY010000450.1, read as the reverse complement.
AATCCCCGCTCCAATCGCCGGCGAGATTCTGAACGAGCTCTCTTGGGAGGGCAACCTGGAGTTCCCCGAGCCCCCGGCCGAGGCCGCGCAGGAGCCCGAAGACGGGGTGGAGGACGAGGCCACCGGGAAGGTCGTGGGTACGGGCGGGACCGACAGCGAAGCGGTGAAGCCGAGCCCGGACGATCGCGCCGCCCGCCGCGCCGCGCGAAGCAACGCGGACCGAGGCGAGGAGCCGACGAGGGTTCAGGACCCACAGGCAAAGGACGCTCCGGGGACAAAGGAGGAAGAGGGGGAGAAACCGGAGGCCGCCTCGCCCCGGTCCGGCCCCGAGGATGCCCCCGGGGGCGAATAGGAGAAGCGCGGGGGTGCGTTGAGGCACACGCAAGATCGGTAAAGCATGCCTGGTGCGGGCTCCTGGCGGCGTGTGCGTTTGCAAGACGTAAACTGGTGGTAATATGTCAAGCGTAGTCGTAAATAATTCATCTATCTATCTTTCCGAACCCATGCGTTAGAAAGAACAGGCTAGAAGGTAGCAAGGAGTTGTCGGGAGCATGACTGAATCCAAGAAGCGTATCGCCCTCAAGCCGCACATGAAGCAGATCCGGGAGTGGGTAGACACCGGGAAGACCGACGACTGGATCGCCGATGCTCTGGGGACGAGCGCGTCCAGCGTGCAGTCGTTCCGTTCGCGAAACGACATCTACCGGCGGGACAGAGGACCCCGTGAGCCGGCGAGTGTGTTCGAGGGTGTCCTCGACCACGGCGAGCGCGATGGGTGGGGCTTGTGGCTCGACCCCGCTATTGCGGACGACCCCATCTGGAGGGAGTACTGGGCTCGCGTGGACTCCGTAGTGGTAAAGGTAGCGGAGGACTCGATCGTCTTGGAGGTTGCCGGAGGTACTTCCCACATCGAGGATGGCAATGGGGTCTCGACGCCTGCCGCCACGTCTTTCGTGGTTCAAACGGCGGTCGAGATGCCGGAGGAGCCCGCTCTGCCGGTGGTGACTGAAGAACTGCCGGCGGTCGAGCCAGCCGCCGACGCCCCCGAGCCAGGACGCGAGCGGGGCAGGGTCAAGTGGTTCGACGCCGAGAAGGGCTACGGTTTCCTGGTACGCCCGACCGGCGAGGACCTCTTCGTGCACCATTCGGAGGTCGAGGGGGACGCCGCAGACCTCGGGCCTGGCGGTGAGGTCGAGTACGTCGTCGGCCGCAACGACCGCGGTCCAAACGCCCGCTCGGTACGCCTCGTGGAGTAAGACACGGCGAGGGGTTGTCCCCGATCTACAACG
>JADDPY010000450.1:0-1822 GCA_016781635.1 Rubrobacter sp. | reverse complement strand
AGTAAGACACGGCGAGGGGTTGTCCCCGATCTACAACGAGAGGGGGCCCCGGTACCACCAACGGTACCGGGGCCCCCTCTCGTTATCGACGCCCTGGTACGGGTGGGGCTACAACGAGAGGTGGCTCGAGGCGGCGAGTTCCAAGAGCTCGGGCGGGGTTCCGTTCTTGCTCCAGAGGAGGCGGGTGATGGAGGCGTTGGGGGTGCGCTCGCTGCCCGGCAGAATCTCCTCGCCGAAGAGGTCTCGAAGGAAGGCGCGCATCACGCCGCCGTGGGAGACAACCAGCAAGCGGTCGCCGGGGGCGTGCGTGGCTCGTACGGAGGAGAGCCCCTCCACAAAGCGGTGCAATATCTCTTCGTCCGTCTCGGCACCGACGAGGGTCCAGCGCTCCTCCTCGGGTAGCGCCAGAAACTTCTCGGCGAACTCGGGGTCCCGGGCCTCCTGCTCGGCCCAGGTGTGGCCTTCCAGGGTGCCTCCCTTGCGCTCCATGAGGCCCGGTACCGGCACGACCTCTCCGGCGAAACCCGCCTCTCGTGCCACGATCGTGGCGGTCTCGAAGGCCCGCGAGAGGGGGCTCGCGTAGGCGCCGGAGATCTCGGTCTCTCGCAACGCCCGTCCGGCTTCGGCGGCTTGCCGCCTGCCCATCTCCGAGAGGGGGAAGTCCAACTGGCCCTGCCAGACGCCGGTCGCGTTCGCGGTAGACTGGCCGTGGCGCACCAGGATAAGTTCCTGCCGCTCGTTCTCATTCTGTAAGCTCATGTGCGATAGGTTAGTGCATGGGAGCCGCATCTGGCAAATGGCGTCGGGGAGGTGAAGGTTCCTCCCCGACGAAGCCGATGCTAAGATTCCCGGAGGGATAGGGTCTTTGAAGATGGGGGCTTTCCGTATGTTCTGGAGAAGACGCGGTCGCGATAGGGCCAAGGCTGAACCGACGGTTCCGACGTCACCTGTAGAGCAGAACGCGGAGGAACAGCCGGAGGAAGTGGAGGATGCAAGAACTGCCCCGGACGAAGCGGCGCCGATCGAGCTGGAACGCGACGCCTCGCGGCCGGTCGCGATCCAACATGCAGCAGAGGAGCTTAGCCGGCGCGGAGACAGGGTGGTAGAGTTGTTCAAGGAAGTCCGATCACCCAAGGGACGAACGAACCTCGCGATTCATTTGAAGCGTGGCTCCGAGCCCGAAGAGGACGTCTTTGTCGAAGTGGCGACGGGCTGGTGGGATGAGGAAGCCGTGCGCAACGCAGCCAAGACGGCCGCCATATTGCGCGGATCGGACTACGGGGACGTGAGCCTCGAATTTCTCAGCGCGTATCCCTTGCCCGACGAGGTGCGTTTCTTTGAGGAGAATTCTGCCGCAGCCCTGCTTCAAATAGACCTCGTTAACAGCGACGACCTCGAAAACCCGCAGGCATGTGCAGAGGGGTTTAGAGAGGCCGCGAACCATCATTGGGGCCTGAGCCTCGGCTACGAGATCGGTGAGCTCGCTCTGATCGAGGAGTTGATAACGGCGGCGCTGAACGAAGAATTAAACGGAAGATCCCCGCGTATCCTGGATTCGCTGGTACACGGCCTCGGGTGCCACGTAGGGGAGACCCTACGCCTCCACTCCCCGCAAGGAGGCTCTTGGCATCGCGCGGAGGAGTGGGGCGAAGGGATCGTCCTGGAGTTCCCGGAGCTCACCGCCGACCCGATCGGACAGGCAAGGTCGTTCCTGGAGAACGGTCCCGAGGACTCGGTGGCTTTCTACGCGGACTACGTACTCGGGGAGCTCGGGGGCCGCGGTCAGTAAGCCCCGGCACCTGCTCTAGTCAGCGTAGCGCTT
>JADDPY010000246.1:200-3983 GCA_016781635.1 Rubrobacter sp. | reverse complement strand
TGCCCCGAGCCCCAGGGCCGCTTCGCGGCGCGCCTCATGCGTCTCGACTACGTGTACGTTCGGGATGCCCGAGAGGACGGCGGCCTGCAGGCACATCAGGCCGATGGTGCCAGCCCCGATCACCACCGCGTGCTCGACGGTCTCCTCGCCCGCCGTACCGAGCCGGACCGCGTGAACCCCGTTCGCCAGGGGCTCTGCCAGGGCGCCCGCGCGCGGGGCGTCCGGTAGACCCTCGGGGAGCGGATAGGCGTTGCGGACGGGGACGCGGACCATTTCGGCGAACCCGCCGGGATGGTGAATACCGATCAGGGTGCGCGAGGGGCAGAGGTTCGTCAGGCCCGCCCGGCAGAGGCGGCAGGTCCCATCGGAGGAGAGGGGGTTCACGGCGACGACGCGCCCGAGAAACTCCTCGTCCACCCCCTCCCCTACCTCTACCACGGTACCGGCGAACTCGTGGCCCATCACCAGAGGTGGGACACGGTTCCCCATCTTTCCGAGGTAGCCCTCGACCTCCGAGCCGCAGATTCCGGCAGCGTCGGGGCGCACGACCAGCATCCCCGCTTCCACCCTTGGATCGGGAACCTCCTGTACAGCCATCTCCTCCGGCCCGTTCCATACGACGGCCTTCATCGAGCCCAGCCTCCTTTGCTTAAAAGTTACGGATCAAAATAGCCCGCGCCGGCGCTCCCTCGGAGCCCGCGAGCTTCAGGGGGAGGCACGCAAGGAAATAATTCCCCGGCTCGACCTCCGAGAGCACGACGCCCTCCAGGACGACGACGTCCGCTTCGAGCAGAGCGTGGTGCGTATGAAACTCCCCGTCTTCGAAAGGTTCGACGGAGAGGTAGTCCACCCCGACCGTCCCGACCCCGATCTCGACGAGGTACTCCGCAGCCTCGTTGGAGACCGCGACGTACCCCTCCTCGAACTCCTCCCGTTGCATGAGACCGTGGGACGAGTTGCGCGTCTTCAATAGCACCCGTGTCTCGCCTGCGAGCCCGGCCTCCTCCAAGTCCGCCCGGCCGACGTGTCCCTCCACGTGCGTCAGGTCCACGACCCGGCAAGGTCCCACACTCCGTCCGAGATCTAACGCCTCCATGGTCCAGCCGTCCGGGACGAAGTGCTTGCGGGCGTCCACGTGCGTACCGGTGTGCGAGTTCAGCTTCCACCCGCTGACGTTGTTCGGATCCCCCTCTTCCATATTCAGATGCCACTCCTGCGAAGGGGGCTCGCTCCCCGGATAGAGCGGCATGTTCGGCTCGATCGTCCGGCTAATGTCCAGTATCTCCACTACTCCTCCTCGCTAGAAACCAGCACCGCGGGCCACGCATGGGGATCCGCTTCGTCTACGGCGGTAGCGTCGAAGGCAAGGCGACCGGGTCTCGAGTCCCTCGAGCTGCCGACGACGTAGACCTCGCTTCCCGCCCCGACGCGGCTGCAAACACGGCCGTGACGGCGAGAGGCGCGGCTCCCTAGAAGGATCAAGGCCCCGGGCCGCTCTAGTCGAGCAGCCCGAGAAAGTAGGCGATCGTTGCGAGCACGGCGAAGATCGCCAGGCCCACGATGATCCGCAGCCAGAGCTGATGGAGCATCCGGACGTAGCTCCTCTAACCTCCGAAGAGGTTGGTCATGAACACGTCGTAAACCAGCAAGACCGAGAAGAAGAGGAAGAACACGGCCGTGACGGCCATCACGTACAGCCGCCAGCCCTTGAGCCTGATGGGTTGCGGCAGGGCCCGGGTGTTGAGCACGATGAGCATCACCGAGTACAGGGCCATGACGACGCCGCCGCCCGAGGCCGAGATGATCAGCAGCACGAGCGGCTGTTGGAATCCGGCCAGAAGGATCAACGAGCCGAGGATGGCGATAAGCCACGCGGCAGCGAAGTAGATGCGGCTCTCGGTTACCCTCTCACTGCGGCGGAAGTAGCTCACCTTCAACTCGCTGGCGGTAAGCCGGGCGACGTAGTCCATGACGCCCAGGCTGGTCGAGAAGAGGATCACGGTGCCGGCGATGAGGTAGAAGTACTGGAACCAGGTCCCGATGCGATCGCCGAGGCCTGCGGCCACCCGCTGCAGGAACGTGAAGTCACCCTCCACCCCCGTCTCCCTGCCGAGGGCCGTGAAGGTGAGCACCGAGAGACCGAGGAGCGTCAGCAGACCGATGATGTAGAAGACGAGGATCTGCTCCTGGTTGGCGACCTTCCACCATCCCCTCCACCGGCGCATGTTCTCCTCGGTTATCGGGAAGGTGTACCCGAGGGACGCCCGGGCCTCCTCTTCGCCGGTGATCGGAGAAACGACCTTGGGCATCCGTTCGCCCATCCCCAGACCCTTATCCCGGACGTAGTTGCTCTGGGTAAGGTTGTTGGCGCCGCCGGCCCCGGCGAAAGCTATAGCGCCCAGGAGCGTGGCGATCCCGAGCTGCCCGAGGAAGCTAGGGAAGTTTGCGACACCCGACGGGGCCTGCGTAACGATACCCGTCCATACTCCCAGGTCGGTGGCGATGATTATGGCGGTTATCAGGAAGACCACGATGACGGCGACCAGCACCATCTGGATCTTCTCCAGCACCTGATACACGACCGGGGAGAGGGTCAGCGCGAGCGCAAAGGCGACGAGGGCTATGGCCGCGAGGACGGGGACCGCCCCCTCGGCGAGGCCAAAGACGTAGGTCATCAACGTGGCCCCGCCGGTCGCCCAGCCGGGCCAGGCGTTCGGTAAGATCGCCCCTAACACAAAGATTAAGCCCCACGGCTTCCAGAAGCGGGTGAAGCCGGTGACCGCCGTCTCGCCGGTCGCCAGGGTGTAGCGCTCTATCTCCATGTTGAGGAAGTACTGCATCGTGAACCCGACCATCGCGAGCCACAACAGGCCTATCCCCACCTGCGAGGTGATGTAGGGCCAGATGATGAGCTCGCCGGACCCGAGCGCCGTGGCGAGAATAACCACGCTCGCCCCCACGACCTTCCCCAGCGACAGGGGCTCCGGCAGGTCCCGTGACTCCACCCCCGGTAGGTACTTGGTCGGCAGGTTCCATCCGTCGGCATCCCGTCCCGCGCCTCCACCCCCGGCCTCCGAGCCCACCCGGTCCCGCTCTTCGCGTAGGTTGCCGCCCGCTCGCGAACCATCCCCCCCGGTCCGCGTCCCCGCGCCGGCGTCGCCTTCGTTTACGCGGACCGCATCCGGGTCGTTACCGCGCCTCCTGGTCTCTTCCGGCTCCACGGGCCCGTCGGCATCTATCCCTCTTCCTCTTCCCATGCGCCTATCCTCTCCCTTCCCTTGACGGCTGCTGCGGCCTTCCCCATCGTCAACCCGTGAGCCTTCCTCTCTCCTCCCTTAGTAGCTTGCGTCATCCAGTATCCAGCCCTCCACGAAAGGGCCGCCCACGTCGCACGTTACGGCAGGACATGGAACCCGTACACGGTAGGGTTGGTTCGAACAACCCCGCCCGACCGTCGATGCCCGCCAGGAAAGAACTCTCGACACTGGCCGGTAGCCCCCGCAACAGGGCATGACCATTGAAGGGATTGCGGTAAAAACCAGCTCCCGAAGTACTTGCCAATAAAATATTTATTGATCTCTGTATTTTCCAGTTTAGAGCTTCCTTTCCCCGCAGGCAGTATAAGCATCTCCAGAAATGTGCGTCAAGTTCCATGGATGTGTCAGAGACGCGCATACCCGCGATCTTTTTGACGGATTTTGCGCGAATCTGGAGCATCGTAGTAGGCTGAGGCCGAAAACAGGAGTTAGCATAAGAGGCACACGTGCGTAAAGGCGAGGCAGA
>JADDPY010000246.1:0-153 GCA_016781635.1 Rubrobacter sp. | reverse complement strand
TTCGTGGGGCGGTGTCCATAGCAAAGGTTGCATCGTATCTGAGCGTCTCGGACTCGACGGCACGGCGGGACCTCGCCGAGTTGGAGAAGGAGGGTGCGGTCCGGCGCTCCCACGGTGGTGCCGTCACGGTGGAGCATACGACCCTCGAGTTCC
>JADDPY010000355.1 GCA_016781635.1 Rubrobacter sp. | reverse complement strand
GAGGCCGGCGAGGCGGGCGACGTGGACACCGTAGGAGGAGGACTCGGCACCCGGCTCGATACGGTGGAGGAAGATGACCTCGTCCCCCACCTCTTCGACCACCGCCTTGTAGTTTTTGCAACCGGGGAGGGTCTCGGTGAGGCGCGTGAGCTCGTGGTAGTGGGTCGCGAAGAGCGTGAGGGATTGAACATCGTCGTGCAGGTACTCGGCGATCGCCCAGGCGAGGCTCATCCCGTCGTAGGTCGAGGTGCCCCGCCCGACCTCGTCCAGGATCACGAGGCTCCGCTCCGTCGCCGAGTTGAGGATGCTTGCGGCCTCCGTCATCTCGACCATGAACGTCGACTCCCCGCTCGCGAGCCGATCCTCGGCCCCTACCCGGGTGAAGATCCTGTCGACGACCCCCAGCGTCGCCTCGTCGGCGGGGACGTAGGAGCCGACCTGGGCGAGGAGGGCGATGATGGCGACCTGCCTCAAGTAGACGGACTTGCCTGCCATGTTGGGGCCGGTGATGATCTGGAGCCTGGAGTCCCCGTTTATCTCCGAGTCGTTCGGGACGAACGGCGTCTCGAGGCCGTGCTCGACCACCGGGTGGCGCCCCTCGACCACGCGCAGGCCTCGCTCCTCCGTCAGCGTCGGGCGGCAGTAGCGGAGCTCGGAGGCTGCGGCGGCGAAGGAGGCGATGACGTCGACGACGGCGACGGCCCTTGCTACGCGCTGAAGCTGGGGGGCGGCCTCCTTGACGGCGGCCCGGACCTCCATGAGGATCTGCTTCTCCAACCGCTCGACCTCGTCGCGCGCCCCGAGCATCCTCGACTCGTGCTCCTTGAGCTCGGTGGTGACGTAGCGGGCGTTGTTTTTGAGGGCCTTGCGGTGCTGGTAGCGTTCCGGGACCGATCCCGCGTCCCTCCCCGCTACCTCTATAAAGTAGCCCTCGCCGTCGCGGTAGCCTACCTTCAGGCTCTTCAACCCGGTCTTGAGGCGTTCGTCGGCCTCGAAGCGGGTCAACCAGTCGTGGGCGCCGTCGCGGAACTCACGGGCCTCGTCGAGCTCTTGAGAGTAACCGGCGCGGATGGTCTCGCCTTGCTCCTCGGAGATCGCGGCCGTGATGAGCTCCCTGACCCCCGGTGGCTCCTCCATAGCCCCGAGCACGCGGTCGAGCAGGGAGTCGGCGACGACGGCGGACGAGAGCGTCTCCTTGAGGGGGCCCATGGCGTCGAGGGCGCCCTTGAGGGACAGCAGGTCGTTCGGAGAGGCGGAGAGGCGGACGATCCTGGTCGCGATGCGCTCTACGTCGGGGATGCGGGAGAGGTGCTCGCGGGACTCCTCGCGGAGCATGTAGTCCGAAGCCAGAGCGTCCACGGCTTCGAGGCGCTGTTCTATGCGCTCGACCTCCAGCAGGGGGCGTTCGATCCAACGCCTCAGCGCCCGCTGTCCCATCGGGGTGCGGGTGCGATTTATTGCCCCGATAAGCTCCTCCAGCCCGAGGTTGCGCTTGGTCGCTGCGTCGAGGACCATCGAGGAGCCGGGCGAGTAGGGCCTGAAGGTCACGATCTGCTCCGGCGGGCTCCCGCCGCGCAAGCTTTGGAGATACTGAAGCAGCGCCCCCGCCGCCCCGACGAGCGCGGGCCTGCCTTCGAAGCCGTATCCCTTGAGGCTCGACACGCCGAAGTGACGCCTTATCGCCTGCTCCCCCGCCGACGGTTCGAAGGTCCAACGAGGGGCCGGGCTGAAGGTCGCCCTGATCTTCGGGAGATCTTCGGCGGCGGTCCGCTCGGGGACTACCATCTCGCGGGGGGACCAGCGCTCGAGCTCGGCGGCGAGGTCCTCCTCGGGGACCTCCGTCCCGGTGAACTCCCCCGTCGATGCCTCGACGACGGCGAAGCCGGCGGTCCCGTCGCGCACGACGACCGCCGCGAGGTAGTTTGATTCGCCGGCGGAGAGGACGTTGTCTTCTATGACGGTACCCGGGGTCAGGATCCTACTGACCTCGCGCGTGAACTGCTTGGGCTTTGTCGGGTGCTGGCGCTGCTCGGCGACCGCGACAGAGTGCCCCTTTCTCAGGAGCGTCGCCAGGTGCTCTTGCAGAGAGTGGGCAGGGACACCTGCGAGCGGTACGCGGCCACCCTCGTAGCCCGCCGCCTCGCGGCTCGTGAGCCGGATGGAGAGGGCCTGAGAGATCTTTTTGGCGTCCTCCTCGAACGTCTCGAAGAACGTCCCGACCTGGTAGAAGAGGATCGTTCCGGGCGGCAGTTGGGCCTTGAGTTCCGCGTGGCGTCCGAGCATAAGACTATTCTACGGCCCGTTCCTCCACCCGTCAGCCCCGAGGATCAAAGCTCCCAAGCTCCACCCGCCTCCCCGGCGGCGCGAGGCATCCGGAGAGGCGGTCCGCCCTTACACTTCGACGACGAGCGGCAGTATGATCGGGCGCTTGCGCGTCTTTTTGGAGAGAAAGCTGGAAAGGTCCTTGCGGATCTCCTTCTTCAGCGCCTCCGCGTCGGTGATGCGCCGTTTCGCGGTCCGCTCCAGAGTCTTGGTGACGGCGGCGACGGATTCGTCCACGAGGCCGTTCTCGGCCTGAGGGTCCGCGAAACCGCGGGAGATCACGTCCGGCGGCCCGAGCAGCTGCCCGTTCTGGGCGTTGACGCGGGCCACGACCACGAACATGCCGTCGCCCGAGAGCTGCTGGCGCTCGCGCATGATCGCGTCCGAGGTGTCGGCTATAGCGCCGGCGTCGACGAGGAACATCCCGGCGTCGACGTTCTCGATGCGGCGGGCCTCGCCGTTTTTGAACTCCATCCGGCCGCCGTTCTCGAGGATGAAGATGTTCTCCTTGGGGATGCCGAGGGACATCGCCGTGTCCTTGTGGTGCTTGAGCATCTTGTACTCGCCGTGCACCGGGACGAGGAACTTGGGCTTGAGGAGCGAGAGGACTATCTTCTGCTCCTCCTGCGCCCCGTGGCCCGAGACGTGGACGGCTTCGAGCGGGCTGTAATGTACGTCGGCGCCGCGCTGCATCAGGCCGTTGATCGTGCGCGCCACCCCGCGCTCGTTGCCGGGGATCGGATGCGCGGCCAGGACCACCGTGTCTCCCGGCCCCACCTCGACGGTGCGGTGGGTGCCGGCGGCGATCCTGGAGAGGGCCGCCATGGGCTCACCCTGCGAGCCGGTCATGATGATGGCGAGGTCCGAGTCCGGCACTTTACCGATGTCCTTCTGATCGACGAGCATCGAGGATGGGAGGTCCAGGTAGCCGAGCTCCCGCGCTATGTCGACGTTGCGCACCATGGAGCGGCCCGTGACCGCGACGAGCCTGTCGTGCCTCTTGGCCGCCTCGACGACCTGGCTCACGCGGTGGATGTGGCTCGCGAACGAGGCGACGATGATGCGCCCCTTCGCCTTCTCGAAGATGCCCTTGAAGGTCGCCTCGACGGTCTTCTCGCTCGGCACGTAGCCGGGCCTCTCCGAGTTGGTCGAGTCGCCGAAGAAGGCGAGGACGCCCTCGTCCCCCAGGGCCGCCAGGCGCGCGAGGTCCATCGGCGCGCCTTCTATGGGCGTCAGGTCGATCTTGTAGTCGCCGCTGAATACTATAAGCCCCGCGGCCGTGCGCAGGGCCACCGCAACCGCGTCCGGGATGGAGTGGTTGACGTGGATAAACTCCAGGCCAAAGCCGCCGAGCTTCTGCCTGTCGCCGGCCTTGATCTCCCGGAGGTCGCCCCTCTTTATCCCGAACTCCTTGAGCTTGCTCCGGACGAGCCCCAAGGTGAGCTTCGTGCCGTACACCGGCACGTTAAACTCCCGCAAGACGTAGGGCAGGGCGCCGACGTGGTCCTCGTGGCCGTGGGTTAGGACGATGCCCTTGAGCTCGTCCTTGTGCTCCCTGAGGTAGGAGAAGTCCGGGAGTATCAGGTCGATCCCGGGCGTCTCCTCGTCCGGGAAGGCCATCCCGGCGTCGATGAGAACGATCCCGCTCTCCTGACGCACGGCGGTCATGTTCTTGCCGATCTCCCCGAGCCCTCCGAGGGGTACGACCTGCAAAGTGTTTTTATCCAACAAAGCTATTTCCTCTTCTCAGAAACCGTTTGGGTTGTTGCGGCGTCCAGCGATCGGCTTCGTACTCGCTGGATGCCGTGTGGTGCGTAACCAAAGCCCTCCTATAAGGGCTCTTTTGGATGGATTGCTCGTACCCCACGCGGCCAAGCC
>JADDPY010000441.1 GCA_016781635.1 Rubrobacter sp. | reverse complement strand
TCCGCGGCGCTGCGCGCGGCGAGGGCCACGTCCGCCCCCGCCCCGGCCAGGGCGAGCGCGATGGCCCGCCCGATTCCCCGCCCGGCTCCGGTGACTATAGCAATGCGCCCCTCGAGCGCCCCCTCGAACATCACTTGCCCCCAAAGTCGGGCTTGCGCTTCTCGCGGAAGGCCGCTATCCCCTCCGCCGCGTCCTCCGAGGAGGCGGCAAGGGCGGCGAGCGTGGTCTCGTGCGCGAGCGGCCCGTCGAGGCCGTCCGAGGAGCCGACCGACTCCAGGATCAGGGCCACGGCCCTGGGGCTCGAAGAAGCTATCTCCTCCGCCAGATCCTCGGCGACGTCGAGCAGCCCTTCGTCCGGCACGGGCGGCCCGCAGAGGACGCCGAGCTCGTGGGCCTCGGCCGCGTCTATTCGCCCTCCGGTGAGCATGAGCTTGAGCGCCGCCGGCCTCCCGATCAGGCGGGGGAGTCGCTGGGTCCCGCCGTAGCCGGGGATCAGGCCGAGACCGGCCTCCGGCAGGCCGAACCTCGCGCGCTCCGCCCCCACGACGAGCGAGCAGGAGAGCGCCAGCTCGAAACCGCACCCCAGAGCGTAGCCGTTGACGGCGGCGATCGTCGGCTTCCCGAGCCTCTCCAGGGCCCGGAACACGCGCTGCCCCCCGCCGAGAAGTTCCCTGACGTCCACCGGGTCGAGGCCGGTCAGCTCGTCGAGGTCGGCGCCGGCCGAGAACGCCCGCTCTCCGGCCCCGGTCAGGACGACCGCGCGGGTGCCGGGGTCCCCCTTTACGTACGCTATCTCGGCCTCGAGCGAGGCGAAGACGTCGGCGTTCAGGGTGTTCAGGACGCGCGGGCGGTTCAGGGTCAGATAGCGCACGCGACCCTTTTGGTCCGGGATCAGGACGTCCGCGTCGTGCTCGCCCATGCGGCTCCTCCTCTCAGCAACTCGCTTACCTCCTCGGCCGCGTATCCGGCCTCCTCCAGGACCTCCACGGTGTCCGCCCCGAGGATGGGGGCCGGTCGTAGCTCGGGCGCCCCGTCCGTCCAGAGGCGCCAGGGGCTCCCCACGACGCGCACCGTCCCGGCCCGGGGATGGGGGGTCTCGGTGATCGCGCGTCGCGCCTCGACCTGCGGGTCCTCGACGACCTCCGAGAGGAAGCGGACCGTCTGGCAGGGCACCGCCGCCTCCCCGAGAAGCTTCACCCAGTACTCCGCCGGCTCTTCGAGGAGCCGGTCGGAGATCACCTCCAGGATCTCGCCGCGCCTCTCGCGCCGCCCGGCGTTGGTCGCGAGCTCGGGGTCGGTCCCGAGCCTCTTGAGCCCGAGGGCTTCGCAGAACCGCCGCCACATCTCGTCGTTGCCGACCGCCACCACTACCGGGCGGTCGGCGGTGTCGAAGGGCTGGTAGACGGCGAGCACGGAGTCCGTCCCCCCGCTGGGCCGCGGCTCTGGCTCGCCGGCGAGGAAGCTGGCGATGCGCGGCGCCATGAGCGCGAGGTCGGCGTCGAGGAGCGACACGTCTACCAGCTCGCCCTCGCCGGTGAGCCGCTGGCGCACCAGGGCCGCGGCGACGGCGAAGGCGGCGACCATGCCCGCGACGACGTCGGAGAGCGCGGTGCTCACGCGCTGGGGCGTGCCGCCCCGTTCGCCGGTGACGCTCATGAGGCCGGAGCCGGCCTGGGCGATGAGGTCGTACCCGGGCCGGTCACGGTCGGGCCCGTCCAGCCCGAACCCCGAGAGGGCGCAGTAGACGAGGCGCGGGAACCGCGCGCAGAGCGTATCCGGGTCGAGCCCGAGCCTCTTCAGCTTGGAGGGGTTGAGGTTCTCCACGAAGACGTCGGCCTCCTCGAGCAGGCGCATAAGCGCCTGGAGCCCCTCCTTCTTCGAGAAGTCGAGGCAGACGCTGCGCTTGTTCCTGTTGGCCGAGAGAAACCAGGCGGACTCCCCGCCGAGGAACGGCGGTCCCCACAAACGCGTGTCGTCCCCGGTTACCGGCCGCTCGACCTTGACCACGTCGGCGCCCATGTCGCCGAGGTACATCGTGGCCGTCGGCCCGGCGTACGAGGTCGAAACGTCGACGATGCGCACGCCCGAGAGCGGGCCTTCCCGATCCATCACTTCCCCCCCGTTGTCAGCACTACCTTGCCCCCGGCCCTTCCAGCTCGGACCTCCTCCAGAGCCTCGGCCGCGTTCTCCAGAGGGTAGATCTTCGCGACGTGCGCCCTGAGGAGCCTTTTCGCGTACATCTCGAGCAGCACCTCGTAGGCCTCGCGGACCGCTTCGGGCTCCCGCTCCCGATAATCGCTGACCTGGAGGCCCACGACGGAGACGTTCTTGACGAGCACGTGCCCGGCTTTCACCGTCGGGATGCGCCCGCTCGCGAACCCGATGACCACGAGCCGCCCCTCCCAGGCGATCGCCCTTAAGGAGGCGTCGAAGAGGTCGCCGCCGACTGACTCCAGGATGACGTCGACCCCACGTCCCCCGGTGAGCCCCCTGACCCGCTCCTTGAGCGTCCCCGGGTCCGGCTCGATAGCGTGGTCCGCCCCCAGATCCAACGCGAGCGCCCGCTTCTCCTGCGTGCTGGCCGTCGCGATCACCGTCGCCCCGAACGCTTTGGCGAGCTGCACGCCCGCGCTGCCCACGCCCCCCGCGGCCCCCGTGACGAGCACCGTCTCCCCGGGAAGCAAGCGCGCACGCCGAACGAGCGCAAAGTATGCGGTCAGGTTGACGAGGCCGAAAGCGGCGGCCTCCTCGAAACCCATCCCCGGAGGCATAGCGACGGCGTTGACCGCCTTCGCGACCACCTTCTCACCGTACCCTCCGTACTCCATCTGCGCCATCACGCGCTCGCCGACCCCGAACCCCGAGACGCCGTCCCCCACCGCCTCCACGATGCCTGCGACCTCCTTGCCGGGGCTGAAGGGCGGCTCCGGCAGGATCTGGTACTCCCCCCGCACGACGAGCAGATCTGGATAATTGACGCCCGCGGCCCTGACGCCCACCAGGATCTCGCCCGGCCCCGGCTCGGGCTCCCGCACGTCCTCCAGGGCCATGTCATCCGGCGCACCAAACTCCCTCACCACCACCGCGCGCACGCTCACCGGGCCCCCTCCTTGATGGAAGGGTCGGAGGACCCGAGCGCGGGATAACCGAGCCTTTTCTCCGGGCGGAGGAAGCCCGGCGCGAGGGGGAGGGGCAGCGCGGGTATGGCCCTCCCCTCCCCGTCCTCGACCTCGCGCTCGAACAACCCGCGCGCGACGAAGTGCTCGTCCCGCAAAGCCTCCTCGACGCCGCGGACGAAGCTGCAGCAGACGTCCCTCTCCCCGAAGCGCTCGCGCCAGTACCCCGCCGGGTGCCGGGCGATGCGCTCCGCGACCGCAGCTCTGGCCCGCTCTGGGTCCTCTGCGTCGTCCCGAAGGTCTTCCTCCAACTCCAGCGCGTCGCAGAAGTTCTGCCAGAAGCGCTGCTCGAGGGGGGCGGCGGCGACGTACTCGCCGTCTGCGGTCCGGTAGAGGTTGTAGCGGGGGGAGCCCCCCGTCACGAGCTCACCCCCGGGCTTCGGCCACTCACTCGCGGCGGTCCCGTTACCCAGAGCCCAGTAGAGGAAGGTGAAAACGTTGTCGCTCATGGAGACGTCGAGGTGGGCGCCCCTGCCGGTCTTCTCGCGCGAAAGCAGGGCGAGCAGTATGTTCATGACGGCCGGGTAGGTCCCGCCTCCTATATCCGCGAGGAGGGCCGGGGGCAACACCGGCGCACCGTCGGCGCCGGAGACGAGGCCGAGCAGGCCCGCCTCCGTCACGTAGTTCAGGTCGTGGGCCGCTACGGGCGCCCTCGGTCCGGTCTGCCCGTAGCCGCTGATCGAGCAGTAGACGACCCCGGGGTTGACCGCCGACACGTCCGCGTAACCGAGCCCCAGACGATCCATAACCCCGGGCCTGAACTGCTCGACGATGACGTCGGCCTCCTCGACCATCGGACGCAGATGCTCCCGGCCCTCGGGGGTCTTGAGGTCCGCCTCGACGCTCTCCTTGCCCCGGTTGAGGAGCGCGAAATTGACGCTGCTTTCCCCGAACCCCGGCTCGTAGGAGCGCATCTCGTCCCCCCTACCAGGGCGCTCGACCTTTACCACACGCGCCCCGGCCTCGGCCAGGATCAGGGTCGCCAGAGGACCCGGAAGCAGCGTGCTGAAGTCCAGCACAGTCACACCCTCGAGCGGGATCACGACCCCACGCTCCCGAACGGCGAGTGCCTCCCCATCTCGAAACACCTCTCCGACATTTCCCCGCCACCTCCTCGTAACGTGGCCGGAATCTATCAGACTTTATATATTTTGTCAAACGTTGGACAATTTATGTATCAAAGAGTCTGTCGGGAGAGGTTGGTTGAAGGAGGGTGGTACCCGGCGGGATCAGGCGGGTTGCTGGCGCTCTCTGCGCACGGTGTCGAGGTAGTTCAGGTGCTCTTCCATGGCGCCCGCGGCCGCTCCGGGATTGCCGTCGGAGATCGCGCGTACCACGGCGGCATGCTGGGCAACGGTGGCCTTCCCTACCTGGGGAGAAAGGTCTAGGAAGAGCACGGGCCGGGTCACCCGGTGGAGGGCAGAGACGAACGAGGAGAGGACCCGGTTCCCCGAGGCTTCGGCTATCGCGGTGTGGAAGTCGATGTCGAGGCGGGGAACTTCTGGGCTCTCCACGGTGAGGCCTTTCTGGCAGGCGATGATGTAATTCAACAACTCGACGTCCTTCTCTGTGCGGTGCTCGGCGGCGAGGGCGGCGGAGGGGATCTCCAGGAGCCTGCGGACGCGGGCGACCTCCTCGTGGTCGATGCTGCCGAAGCGCAGGGTGTTCTCCATGGACTCGCCGAGCAGGACGCCGAGCGACTGGTGGTCGACCACCTGCACGAAGCTGCCCCCGTTCGCCCCGGGGGTCTTGGAGATCAAGCCCGCCGAGGCGAGCGCGCGCAGGGCCTCGCGCACCGTCGTACGGCTCACCCCGAAGCTCTCGGCCAGCTCGACCTCGGCCGGGAGCTTGTCGCCGCGGCGGAAGGCCCCCGATAGGATGGCCTCCCGCAGTTGCGTCTCGACCTGCTCCCTGGCGCGACGAACGGGGTTGGGTTTGAACGTCATGGTCTCCTCGATATGGGTCCTTTTAACTGTCGGACTTTTATTATATTCGTTTGCCGTGTGGACAGCGTACCCGCTAACGCGTCTCGATAACGGGGTCGACGGGCGAGGCGAACATCTGCCTCAGCTCGACCTTGCGGATCTTGCCGCTCATCGTCTTGGGGAGCGCCCCGACCACCTCCAGGCGCTCGGGGAGGAACGGCTTCGAGAGCCCTTCGGAGAGCAAGAACTCCTTGACGGCGTCGAGCGTCAGGGTCTCGCCCTCTTCGAGGACGAGCACGGCGCAGGCCCGTTCCCCGAACCGCTCGTCGGGGAGGCCTATTACGGCCGCCTCGACGACGGCGGGGTGGTGGTGGAGCAGGTTCTCCACGTCGTAGACCGGCACGTTCTGTCCCCCGCGGATGATGATGTCCTTGCTGCGGCCCAGCAGGGAGACGAAGCCGTCCTCGTCCACGATCGCCTGGTCCCCGGTGCGGAACCAGCCGTCCACGATCGCCGAGGCGGTAAAGTCCGGGCGGTCGTAGTAGCCGACGAAGAGGCCGGCGCCCCGGATCTCGAGCTCCCCGATCTCGCCCGGCCCCGCGACCTCGTCCGGTCCCCGCGTCACCCGGACCTCGCAGCCCTCCACCGGGACCCCGTCGGTGGCCTCTACCCTGCCCTCAGGCAGCCCGGGGGCGCCGGATATCCCTATCCCCCACTCCGTCATGCCCCAGGATGGGCAGACGAAGCAGCCGAGCTTCTCCCGGGCCTTCGGGACCAGTGCCCTCGGGATGGGGGCGCCCGGGATCGAGACCATGCGCAGGTCCGGCAACGTTTCGGGCCCGACGCCCGGCACGCGCACGATGTCCATGAGGAAAGTGGGGGCGGCGATCATCGTCGTGACCCCGAGCCTTTGCATGACCTCCACGGCGACCTTCGGCTCCCAGCGGTCCAGGTAGACGGTGGTACCGCCCAGGTACGCCCCCATCAGCGCCCCCCACAGGAACCCCGTGTGGTGCCCCACCGGCGAGGCGACGAGGTTCACGTTCTCGTCGAGCATCTCCTCGCCTATGTGATCGACCCAGCGGCGCAGGACGGCGTCGAGGGTCTGGTGGGTGTTCATGACGCCCTTGGGCTCGCCGGTGGTCCCGGAGGTGAAGCCGATGTGCGCCATCGAGAACGGGTCGACCCCGGTCCTCCCGGCGAGGGGCTCCGTACCGGCGAGATCTTCGAAGGAGAGCCACCCCGGCCCCTCGGGAGCTTCGCCCAGGACCACGACGTGCTCCAGCCCGTCCGTGGCCTCCCGAAGCTCCCGCGCCATGCTGACGAAGTCCGCGCCCGTGTGGTTGTCGGGCACGACGAAGACCTTCGCCTGTGCCCGCCGGAGCATGAACGCGGCCTCCCGCTGGCCGTAGTTTATGGGGATCCCCGAGTACACCGCCCCCAGCTTCAGGATCGCGTAGAGCAGAGCCGAGAACTCCAGGCGGTTCGGCACCATCACCGAGACCGTGTCCCCCGCCCCGACCCCGAGGTGGGACAGCCCGGCCGCTATCCTCTCGGCCATGGCGTCCAGCTCGGAGTAGGTGCACGAACCGACGACCTCACCGGTAGAGCCGTCCACCGAAACGGCCGCGACCCTTTCCGGCGTTCGACGCGCGGCGTCTGGAAGGTAGGAGGCGAGATCCCGCCCGCTCCACGCTCCCGTCCTCCTGTACTCTTCGACAATCTCCGGGGTCAGCCGTACCTCCGGCCTCGCCAGAAGCTCTTCTCCGGTAGCCACCGTTATCCACCTTTCCCCTGCTCGTTGCGCGCCGGGGACGGGTCGACCCGCCCCGGCTGGAACCCTCTGCGATCTTCTCCCTCGTCCTGACGGCGACCGAAGCGTCCCGCTAGCGGTTGAGCTTCTCCGGGTCGGGCTTGCGGCGCTCGGAGAAGGACGAGGACATCTCCCTGGCCTCCTCCGTGGTCAGGTACTGGGTGAGGAGGAGGTCGTGGGCGAGGCGAGCCTGGCCCAGAGCACCTAAGTGTCGACCCGAGAAGGCGACCTTGAGGGCGGCCAGAGCCTGCGGGCCGCGCGACAGCATCTCTTCGGCCACCTCGCGCGCCCGATCCGCCAGCGCCTCAAGTGGCACCACCTCGTTCACCAGACCCATGGAGAGGGCCTCCGCGGCCGAGTACTTGCGGTTCAGGTACCACATCTCCTTGGCCCGCTTGCGCCCGATGGACTCCTCCAGGTACCACGTGCCGAACCCGGCGTCGAAGCTCCCGACCATCGGCCCCACCTGGCGGAACACGGCGTTCTCCGAAGCTATCGTCAGGTCGCACATGTTGTGCATGACGTTCCCCCCGCCGACGGCGAACCCGTTGACGGCGGCGACGACCGGCTTGGGGATGGTGTCGAGCAGCTCGTAGACGTCCACGATGGGCAGCACGACCGAGTGATCGTACCCCTCGAACGGCTCGTGCTCGCCGCCGGCGCAGAAGAAGCGCTCGCCCGCCCCGGTGAGGATGCCGACGCGGAGCGTAGGGTCATCGCGCAACTGGCGCAGGGCCTCGGCAATCTCCAGGACCGTCTGGCGACGGAACATGTTTGCGTTCTCCGGCCGGTTTATGGTTATGGTTGCGATGCCGTCCCGGTGCTCGACCAGAATGTCTTCCCAGCTCACGATGCCTCCCCCCAATCGTAGAAGCCGCGCCCGGACTTGCGGCCGAGGTATCCCGCGCTCACCATCCTCCCCAACAGCGGCGGCGGGGAGAGGTACGGGGAGTGCGTCTGCTCGTACGCCGCCGAGGTCGCGTGCAGGTGGACGTCCAGCCCGATCAGGTCCAGAAGCTTCAGGCCGCCCATCGGGTACCCGAGGCCGTTCTCTAGAGCCGTGTCCATGTCCTCGGCCGAGGCCAGGCCGTCGTCGTAGGCCTGCACCACCTGGTTGAGGTAGGGCATGAGCAGCCGGTTGACGAGAAACCCGGGCCGATCCTTCGTCCTGACCGGCTGCTTGCCCAACCCTTCGGCGAACGCCTCGAGGAAATCCAGCGTCTCGCCCGAGCTCTGCTCGGCGGCGACGACCTCGACGAGCGGCATCAGCGGGGCCGGGTTGAAGAAGTGCAGGCCACCGAAGCGCTCGGGGCGGGGGACCGTCGCGGCCAACTCCGTCACCGATAGCGCCGAGGTGTTGGTGGCGAGGACCGCCTCCTCCCCCACGGCTTCGGCGACGGCTGGTAAGAGCTCCCGCTTCACCCCGAGATCCTCGACCGCAGCCTCGATGACCACGCCGCAGCCCGCTAGCTCTCCGACCTTCGTGGTGCCCCGCACGCGCGCGAGCGCCTCGTCCCGATCCCCCTCTGTTACCTTGCCCCGGCGAACGCCCTCGTCCAGGAAACTCTCCATCCGCCGTCGGCCATCCTCCAGCCGCTCGTCGGAGGTCTCCAACACGACGACCTCGTGACTGGCCTCGGCGCAGACCTGCGCGATCCCGGCCCCCATCGTGCCGAAGCCAAGGACGGATATCTTCTGCCCCTCGCTCATCTCGCCCTCCCGAAGATAAACAGCACCGCGTTCACGTCCCCATTAGCCCGGCTCGCTCGTACTCGTAGAACCCCTTGCCCGTTTTGCGGCCCAGGTGGCCGGCGGCGATCATGCGGTCGACGAGCGGCGGCGGGGCGAAGCGCGGATCCCGCAGCCTCTCGTAGAGGGCAAACGACACCGCTTTGTGGATGTCGAGCCCGACGATGTCCAGCAGGGTAAAGGTCCCCATCGGGTAGCCGAGCCCGAGCGTCACGGCCTTGTCTATGGACTCGACCGTCCCCATGCCGGCCTCCAGCGCCCTGATGCAGTCGTTTTCGAAGGGAACGAGAAAATAATTGAGGATGAACCCCGGCGTGTCCTTAGTCAATACCACCTCCTTGCCGAGGCCCTCGACGAACTCGATCGTCCGCCGGTGCGCTTCGTCACCCGTGAGCCGTCCCCGGGCTACTTCGACGAGGTTCACCAGCGGCGCGGGGTTGGCGTAGTGCGTGCCGACCACCCTCTCCGGATGCTTCGACCCGGACGCGATCCCGGTGACCGAGAGCGTAGAGGTGTTCGTGTGGAACAACGTCTCGGGACCGCAGATTTCGTCCAACTGGCCGAAGGTTTCGGCCTTGAGGGCCTCGTCCTCGAAGATCGCCTCGATGACCACGTCGCAATCTGCCAACGCCTCAAGCTCCGTCGTCCCGGACAGCCCCGAAACAGCGGCATCGCGCTTCTCCGCGCTGAGCTTTCCCCGCTCCACGCCGCGATCGAGAAACTTCCTTATCGAGGCAAGGCCCCCTTCCACACGGTCCTCCGAGAGATCCCGCACAACCACAGGGTGGCCCGCGCGGGCTACCGTAATGGCAATTCCGGAACCCATCGTCCCCGCTCCGAGGACACCGACCTTCTGCCGCCGCAACCCTTCTGCGGCCCCGTGTACCTCAGCTTTTCCCGTCTCCAAGAGATCCCCTTTCCACCACTCTTGAGAAGCGTTTTGTATATTGCTCGACAATATACTTTTTGTCAAGCATCGTACTAAGGGTTCGACGTCTAACCGCCGAGCCGGTTTCGGCGTGCATTCCGATGTTTTCGTCGAGGAAGCGCAGGTGTGGCCTTCACGACGTGCCTCTCCCTCACAACCAAATGCTTGACAACCACGCCATTGCTTGAGGTACCCTCGCAATACATCCCGGGAAGGCGGGAGCCAACCCCAAGCGGGCGACCAGCACGCACCCACCGCAGAAGCGCTGCGACGCTTGCTTTGCACGCGTCGCGGCGATCCCGCTCGCGCCCCGGCCTGTTGTCGCCCGACGTGCGCTGATCTGCTTGACGGGAGCGTGACGGGAACAGCACGGAACAAGAAAGGTCCTCAACGTACCGAAAGTGCCCCAGAAATGCCCCAAACGCACCGCACAGGACTGCATAGAGCCGCATAATTCGGTCTACGAATCAGAAGGTCGCAGGTTCGAGTCCTGCCGAGCGCGCCCAATAAATACCGTGATTTGCAGGTAGAACGCGGTAAATAGAAAAGGCCCCGGGTTTGCTCCGGGGCCTTTTGACAGTTACGGGACAGTTACCCGCCGTGGAACGCCGTCTACGGTCCGCATTGCCACGTCCCGGACTATCGTGGGTAAACGCGGGGATATGGTGGAGCTTATTAACGGCCAGCATCCCGACGTGAAAATCTAAGACGCGACGATTTCTTGCACGACCCAATCCATTACGTCCAGGAACTGCCGTGTGGCGCCTTCGTCGTTGAGCGCGGTCAAGGCGATGCTCGGGTACTTGTCGACGGCGAAATGAGGAATCTTGATGCCAGGGATGTCGTTCAACCGACGCAACAACTCCGAGCGCTTGATTTCGTCATCGAATGGCATCGTGTTCCCCAGATCCCTGAACTGGATCACGAGGGAGTTGTCCGTCCAGACCTGTATGGGTTTGTACTGTACCCCGCGGTGGTCCAGGGTCGGGTAGAAGGTCCCGTATTTTTTGCCCTTACCCCAGGTAATTCTGGACAGGTTGTTTTCGGCCCAGTCGAAGATCGCTCCAGCAGGTCCGACCGCTTGGGGAGCTCTAGCTTCGAGTGTCTCGAAAAAGGTTGCTCTATTCCACTGCACGCCCGTACCAACGCCCCCCCTCCTTTCCTTCGCTCGGCCTCAGCAGTTTGGCCTATGACACGGGGGACTAAGGCTTTCACATCCCCGTCCCCGACGTACTGCTTAACCTCGACCGCCAACACCTCCGTTGGGTCCATCTGCTGGTTTAGGAACTCGACCACCCTCCTAAGTTCGGTAGGGATTTCGTCCGCTACGAATACCAGGCGAACTTTTCCCGCCTGAAGGTTCGTTTTGGTCTGCTGCCAGAACCCCAACTCATCGAGATCGGAATCACCCAAGAAGTCGGCGATGACCCGTTGGGGGTTGTTGTGTCTCGCTTCGAATTCTGCACGGATGGCCTCGACAGGCCAGTAGACTACGGCGTTTGCCGCGTAGTCCAGCATCTGGCCGACTACCTCTCTTCGTATGCGCGTGTCGCTGCTACGCTTGACCTCCACTATGGTAGGTATCGCGTCTTGGTCAAGAAACAGGTGGTCCACCGCCCACCGATAACCGCCCCCTTCCTCAGAAGGCAAACCTCTTTCGCGCGAGATAAGCAGCCACCGTCGGGGCTGAATGCTGTTCATCTGGTCGCCGGCCAGCAGATTCGGGTATTGAGCGATCAACCCTTGCAGCAAGTCCTCGGACTCGTAGTTTTGTTCGCTCATCTCGATCAGTTGCTTGCCGTCACGGATCAGGTAGATCCCGTCGCCCATAATCCCCCTCCTCGGCCGCCGCGAGCCCATCGAACCGCAGAGCTCCTCCACTTCTCCTTGGGAGCTTACTGGCTACACCGTCGTCGTGCCTTACCAGTGTTGTCAATACGCTGTTGTGGAGATAAGCGGCCACAGAACCGAACCCATGTGTTCGTCCACGTCTTACGGGTATCTGTAAGCTCTAGTTCGTCAGCCACGCCGGCGTCGTTAAACGGTCACCCGCAACGTGCGCAGGTCGGATAAGCGCCGGTGATGGCGCTGTGTTAAGGGTCGCGAAGAAGGTTAAGACAAGGCGCTCTCCATAGCCGCCGCCGCGGCGTCCTGCATCGTAGGGAGCACGTGGGAGTAGGTGTCCATCGTCTGGGTTATCGTGGCGTGTCCGAGCATTTCCTGAACGATTTTCTGGTTGACGTTCTTCGATAGCAGTAGTGTGGCGCAAGTGTGTCGAAGATCGTGAAAGCGGAAGGTCTGAGGAATACCGGCCTTCGCCAGCATCTTCTTAAAGTCTCGCTTGTAGAGGTTGTTATGGTCCATGGGCTTACCAACGCGATTCGGGAAGACGAGACCGTAGTCCTCCCAAGTGCTACCGAGCTTCAGCCGCTCTTCGTTCTGCGCAGCCTTGTGACGCCTGAGGGCTTCGACGGCAAAGTCGGTCAGTTTAACGGTGCGGCGGCTCTTATTGTTCTTTGGGGCATCGAAAACAGCGCCGCCGCGAGACCCTACGCTCCCGGCCACAAGGGACCGTCTGACGGCAAGCTGACCGGCGTCGAGGTCTATGTCACTCCAGCGAAGCCCCAGAAGCTCTCCTTGGCGTAGCCCGGCGGTTATAGCTACGGTGTACAAGGCTTCCAGACGGTCTCCACGGGCCGCGCCGAGGAAGGAGCGGGCCTGATCCGGGTTCATTGCCTGAATTTCTTTCTTGACCGGCCTAGGAGCCTTCACAGCATCCGTGACGTTGCGGGGTATCAAGCCGTCGTTTACGGCCTGCTTAAGAGCCTTGTGTAGCGTCACATGGATGTAGTTGACCGTACGGCTGGAAAGCCCGGAGTTCAGCTTCTCCCGGTAGAGACCGCGAACATGAATCGGAGTCAGGCTCTTCAGCTTTACCCTTCCGAGCGTCGGCTTGATGTGGCGCCTAACAAGGTAGGCGTAGTTGTCAAAGGTATTGTTCCGCACCGTATCTCGAACGGAATCCGAGAGCCAGCGGTCCAGGTACGCCCTCACCGTTACGCTCCCGGCATCGAAGACGAGCCCACCGTCCCGGTCCGCCATTGCCTTCGTGAGCTTTTCGGCTACTGCCGCTCTCGTCTTGCCGTAAATGTAGCGGTACTTGGGGCCTTCGGCAGTGTGGACCGTGTACTGTCCGACCCAGCGTCCATCCTTACGCCGATAGATGCTTCCCTCGCCGTTACCCCGCTTTCTAGACATCGCGTCTACTCCTTCCCCTTCTTCATCTTGCTCCTCCTCCAGCACAACCGCTGCTACGGCTCATAGCTCGGATATGCTGCTCAATTCAGAGTCTGCGCCGGTATCTTTTGTTGAAGACTTCTTCGCTTGATCGATGGTGGAATTGTCGAGACACGGCCCTCGAGCACATCCGACTCTTAGCTCTGGTCTACGTCTTCGAGAACGCTGGCCAAGAAAAGGGCTTCATCCGTCGCTTCGACGGTGTGCTGTTCAGGTCCGTCGGTGGCCTTGCGAAGGAAGTCTTCGATGTAGGGCAGGTCGGCTCTTGTGAGCGCATTACTCGGCACGAATCCGACGACATACGCCGATCCTCGCGGGAAGCGCTCATCCGGCGGGAGCGAGAACAACATACCAACGTGCTCTCGCACCGATTCCTCGGCTCGGGGCCAGGAACCTTTGTTGTTCATTCCCCATCGGACGTGGTGAAGATGGTTCTTGTCGCCAACGGACTGCTCCAACAGCTTCAGCAGGCCTTCTTCCTGCACCGTCATCTCGCGCGCAGGCAAGAACTTTTTGACCGTAACCAACCCTTGCTTGGCAGCAACGACGTGCATACTCTCCTCGAACAACTCCTGCTCGACGTGAGGCGGCAGGAGATCACCTCCAACCTCCTCGTTTATCTCGCTCAATCGGTACCAGTCCACCATCGGCCCGCGAAGATTCCCGTCCTCGTCCCTGACCGGCTCACCCACCCACACCTTTGGCAACTCCCGGCTGGCCCATTCGCCTATGGCTTGCTTGATTCGAGCCATGTTCTCCGGATCTATCATTTCTCTACTGTTCAACTTCATAGTCTCCTCCTTCAATAAGCAGCACAACATTTCCACATTCGTCGCGTCGCGCCGGGCTAGCCCGAACGACACGGTCGCAATTCATCACCCGGATTCCTCCTCCCCGGCGAGAGAAGCTGCCCAAGAATTCGCTACAGCCCGCAAGAACGCTACGAAAGACGAAACCCCTCGAAATAGAGGGGCCAAGAAGAGAACCTTGGTTGCCTCCTCGGCCTCATCTCCCCTTAGCGGGCTGGTAGCACCTTGGCGTTCTCGAAGCCAGGTTGCCGGGCGGTCGAAGGGCCAGATCCCTCGCGCCTCTCTCGATGAGATATTCAGTTTGCTACTCAATATTATATAGGCTTTGCAAGACATATTGCCGATATCTATCAACTTTATGTCCACTTTCCACACTCGATCGAAGAGACAGTATTTCACTGTATGTAACAAGGCAAATCAGCACGGAGCTTCTCTTCTTATGCCCTCGCTCGAAGCCCGGAGAGGGGCCGACTATCGAGCTCTTCGGATTCCTTATCAGGAGATTCAGGGACTACTTCTTGATGAGCGTTCTTTTCCGACAGTCCCGACGATGGTGACGGTCTTTTGCAGGAGCATTCTAGATGGGCGTTCGTTGATCATAGGAAACTGTGGGAACGAAAAGACGGGATAGTGGCATCGTGCTGCCAGGGAGCGGTATCGCATGAAATGGTGGCTAACCCTAAGGCGGTCCCAGAATCCGACCCCTCCGGATGCTCCGGCACGATCTGCCGTAGGCTTTGGCGTAGCAGTGCACGAGATCGCGGCCTATCTCCGGATCCGACGCGCCTGACTCCCCGCATAGCCGAGGCCGTCCCTATGCTCCCGCCCCACGCAAGACTCTCGGGCGGCGAGCAGGTCGCGGCTCGCCAGAAGGCCGGGAGCGCCGGGCATTCACGGGACGCTTTCGTCGGCGGGGTTGCCTCCGGAGCGGCCGACGAACTCGTCCATAGAGGAGTTGACCCCGAAGAAGCTCAGGAGCCGATCGAAGACGTTCGTAGGGAGCACGCGCAGGACGGGCACCAGCTTGACCACGAACGGCATCTGCAGCTCTTGCTGATCCTTCCGTATGGCCCGTACGACGCGCTCGGCCACTCGCTCCTGCTCGAGTATGGGCAGGATGCGCGGGAAGCGGGTCTTTGCGCCCCCGAACATGCCCGTGTTGACGTAGAAGGGTGCGACTAGGGTGGTCCGGATGCCGGTGTGGCCGTCCTTTTTGAGCTCCGCGCGCAGGGACTCGGTGAAACCTATCGCGGCGTGCTTGCTGGCCGAGTAATCGGTCTGCCTGCTCACGCCCAGAAGGCCCGCGGCGGAGGCCATCGTCACCACGTGCCCGCTACCCCGCTCGATCATCTCCGGCAAGACCGACTTGGTCACCCAGAAGAGCGCCAGAACGTTGACGGCGATCACGGCCTCGATCTTCTCGTCCGGGATCTCTAGGAGGCGCTTGCCGGAGACCAGTCCCGCGTTGTTGACGAGGATGTCTACCGGGCCCGCCGTCCTTTTGGCCTCCTCGGCCGTGCCGTACACGGCCTCGCGGTCGGAGACGTCACACACGTAACCGTAGGCCCAGCGCCCCGTTCGCTTCCTTATCTCTTCGACCGTTGCTGCCAAGGCGTCGGGGTTCACGTCGTAGATGATGAGGCGGCCGCCCAAGTGAGCCATCTTCAGGGCCATCAGGCGGCCCATGCCGCTCGCCCCGCCCGTGACGAGTACGGTCTTTCCCGCTATCTCGGTCATCTTCGGTAGCTTCCTTTCGAGCTCCGTCGAGGTGGCGTTGTTCGCTCGGCTCCCCCTTTATTATCCCCGCTTGCTCTTACGAGCGTGCCTTAGGAACGCGGCCGAAGACGCGTGATCCGAAAGCTTTGCCACTAGCGGGGATCCAGACGGGACGTCCGTCTCGTCTTCTCGAAAGAGCGCTAACGCCGCGCTCGCAGGCCGCGCCATGGCTGCCTTATAGGGAGACGATTCGACGCGACGAGCTTCTTGTCTACACCCCTTCTCCCTAACCCGACGAACCCGACGCTGGGAACCGGGATCGGCATAAAACCTGCGATTCATGAGCGTCCTTGACGTCGGGTAAGTGCGGACGCTCAGAAAATCCGACGCAAAAACCCGACGAGGGGAGCCGGCTCGCGTCGGGTTCGACGAGGAAGTCGGGTTCGTTACTGAATCCTGCGATCGGGAAGGGCTTACCTATGCCTAAAATCCCGCCCGTCGTCGGGTTAGGGGAGGGGGTGTAAGCGCGGGCGGCTCACCTCGCCCCGCCGCGCCGTAGGGCGTCGATCACGTCCTGCGGCCCCCGGTACTCGCCCTCGGGGAGCCGCTTGCCGAGCTGGCTCAGGACCGGCCCCGGCACCCCGTTGCGCTCCAGCTGGGCCACCAAATCCCGCTTGCGGATCGGGAACCGGATGCCCTCCAGGTAGCGACCCACAGCCTTCGCCCCCGTCGGGAGCGCCCGCCTCAAGAAGTCCACGATCTTCTGCCTCCTTCTCTTCCGTAGCGGGCGGGTTCGCGTACGTCGCCCGCGAGACCCCCACTGTACCGCGTAAACGCCGGCCCCGGCGGGTGAACCGCCGCGTTCAACCACCATCTCCTCGTCCTCGGGCGGGTTGTTCGCCCTTCGGGGAGCGGCGCGAGGCCGGGGACGTTGCCGCTTCCCGCTCGATCCTTC
>JADDPY010000271.1:3179-4092 GCA_016781635.1 Rubrobacter sp. | reverse complement strand
GGTGCTCGCTGAGGATGAGGCCGCAGATCAAAGAGAGCAGCGTCTTGCCGGAGCCGCCCTTGGGGCCGATCACGGGGATGACGTAGAACTTGTCGGTGAGCCGGGCGAGCGCTGAGGATATCAGCTCGTCGTTCTGCTCCTCGGTCCTGCCTTGCTCGTTGCGCCGCTTCCAGAGGTTGATGAGTCGGCGGGCAGGGGTGATCACCGGCGAGGGTGGCGCCTTGTACAGGTCGGGGATGTCGTCCTCGGAGGGCACTGAGGGGAGTCGAGGCTCGGACGGATCTAGGCCCGTGATCTGCTCCAGAGGATGCGTCTGACCATCGAGGTGAGGTAGCGCCTCGGTTCTCCGACCGTTTCCGTGGGGGTGTCCATGCTGTGTCCGGATATCCACCTCGGCCGCACGCGTCTGGTCCTCGTCTGCTCTCCGCCGAGTAGACCTGGCGGCGCGACCATGCGATACTCTCTCCCCTCTAGGTGTCACCGGCGAGGGCGAGTTGGTGCTGTGGGCCTGGGCACTCTCAGGTGATCGCATGGGCTCCTCCTTGCGCTACGCGACGTCGACGGTCCGGGATACTGAGTGCTGCTAAGCGATATATGCACAAATCTCGGCGCACAGGTTTTGTGCACTGACGTACACAGGCACGCGTCAAGGATACAAGTTTGTACACAAGACCGCAAGGGGGTGTGCCGACGTACACAAAATCGGGAGAGCTTGGTCTATAGTGATGCGATAGGGGAGTAGGGCGGCAAGGAGAAGGGATGTATGGGGCAGGAGCAACCCGCGAGGGGGCTGTCGCTAGCGCAGAAGCTGGATCGGTTATTCAAGACGATCCTCTCCCCGAACGGCGACGAATACACGTACCGGGAGGTGGCTGAGGCAATCAACGCGGCGGGTGGAGCGACGATCTCGTGG
>JADDPY010000271.1:0-2797 GCA_016781635.1 Rubrobacter sp. | reverse complement strand
AGCGAGTGGCACAAGCAGTGGTGCATCATGCACGAGGCGGGCCACATATTGCTGGATCACGAGATGCCCTCGGTTCCGGGCCTCGAGAGTATCGCGGAGCTCTTCGTGGAACTCCCAGCCAACCTGGTGATAAGACAATTGGGGGTAGGCCTCCGGAGGCTCGGCCTGGCCCGATGCGGCATCTCGAGGCGAGAGGAGCAGGAGGCGGAGCTGGTCGCGGCGGTGGTCCTGGGCGTCAGGGAACGTATCGATGGCGGCCCCAGCGGTACCGTCAGGCGATTCTTCGAGCTGCAGGAGGGCAGATTAGGCGATGAAGGTCCGAGCGCGGATCGGTGACGGAGCGAGATACGGCCTGATCGCGCTCTCTTGGGGAGCGCTCGCGACTACGCTGCGCGACTGGGGGTGGCGCCCCAGGGGAGTGGCACAGTGCAGCTACTGCTGTGCGCACGTCTCTCTGGCCACGTACGCGACCCTACGCATCCTGCCAGCCGCGTACGTGGCGCTCGACCGAGCGACCCGAGTGCCGAACTTCTCGCAGCTGCTGTCCGGAGCCGGCCTCATAACGGGGACGTGGGCACACCAGCGGGTCGCGAGGGAGGTGCTGGGGCGTCCGGACTTCGCGCGACGGTCGACGGGTAATAGCCTAGTTGTGGCAGTCACCTTATCGGGGATGCTCACCCTGTTCGTGCTAGGCAGATCCGAAGAGACTGAGACGGCCGACTTCACTGGGCGGTACGGCGGCAGAAAGTTCCTGACGGAGTACATACTCCTGGAGAATGGTTATCTGACGTTCTCCTCCCTACAGCTCGTGTGGGAGGGGGTCAAACTGGCCCGCGAGGATGGCGCACGCATGGATGCCCCGACCCGTGTCAGGATGTATAGCTTTATGGGGGCTCAGGCGTTGGCTGCGGTACACATGGCCAACGAGGGCGTGTACGCGCTGACCCGCCGGGTCGGTATCCCGTATGCCCCGTCGCGGGCGAGGGCGATCCGAAGGGTTACCTTGGGGATCCTTGTAGCCGTTTACATGAGTGGGCCGCTGACAGGCGCGTACCGCTGGGCTGGGCAGTGGAATACCCACAGGGCGCTCTACGACCTGCGGCGCGCACTCGTGGGGATAACTGGGATCGAGCGCTACCCGGTACGGTCGCGGTTCAGCGACGCGATGAGTGTTAGGGAAATGGGTGTGCGACTGCACCAGAGGGTGGCGGAGATCTATGACGGGCTGATGGAGCTGGACGGGTACTTGGAAGAGCGCACTGGGTGCCCTGAGGGCGGGCGTAGAGGCGTTTCGGAGGTCACTCCCGAGGTGGAAGCTGACGCTGCCGGGATAGTGGTCGGAATCCGCAACCGACGCGCGGGTTGCAGGACGGGACGAGGAGCCGCAGCGGCGTTGAGCAAGGATCTGTCATCTGGAGACATGGATTATCTTGCCAGGGTAGGGAATGCCTTCGGGCGGCTCACCAGAGGCGAAACCGGTACAAGCAGCGAGGTGTATGGGTGATGAGGCACGGTTGGAAGACCTGGCTGTTCGGTGGGATGCTTGTCACGCACGCGGCCCTGAGGTACGAACTGATCCGGCATAAGCGGGGGATACCGAGGCTGTCCGCCGTGGCACCCATCGACGCCGGGTCAGGCGAGAAACTGCCGCGGCTCTCGGTGATCGTGCCTGCGCGCAACGAGGAGGAGGGTATCGGTCAAGCCCTGGAGTCGCTCCTCAACCAGGACTACGCAGACCTCGAGTTAGTCGTCGTCGATGACCGCTCGGAGGATCGGACGCGGGAGGTGATAGATGCCGTGGCTGCACGGCATCCGGGGCGTATGCGGACGATTACAGTCACGGAGCTCCCGCCCGGGTGGCTAGGCAAGAACCATGCGCTGTGGCTGGGCGCGCGGCAGACTTCGGGAGAGTGGCTGCTGTTCGCCGACGCGGACGTCGTGTTCGAGCCAAGTTGCTGCAGGAGAGCGGTGTGGTACGCCGAGAGGGAAGGGCTGGGGCACGTCACCATGTCCACGGACGCCAAAGCGCGCAGCTTCTGGCTGGATGCGTTCATCTCGCTCTTCCTGTACGGCTTCATCGTTACGCGCAGGCCCCACCTGGCGAACGACCCCCGGAGCAAGATCGGGCTCGGTATGGGTGCGTTCAACCTCATTAGGCGCTCGGAGTACCTACGGATCGGCACCCACGCAGCCATATCCCTACGGCCCGACGACGACCTGCGACTAGGCACGCGGGCGAAGCGCATGGGGGTGAGGCAGCGAGTCCTCCGCTGCCCAGACCTGTTGTGCATCGAGTGGTACCCCTCGTTGAGGGCCGTGGTCGAAGGGTTTGAGAAGAACGTCTTTGCAGTGCTCGAGTACAACCCGCTGCGGGTAGCGGGGACTGTGGCCGGGGTGTTCACGCTGATGGTGCTGCCGTACCTCGCCTTGCTCCGGGAGAAGGGGGCCAACCGGATGCTGGCCGCCGTTACCGTGGCTCTTCACAGCGCTAATCTGGTCTACGCCAACAAGATCGAGGACCGGCAGGCTTGGAGCCACGCGGTCGTGCTGCCCGTAACCACCATCCTGTTCATCTACACGGTGCTCAACGCGATCCTGAAGACCATATCGCGGGGTGGAATACGCTGGCGAGACACGTTCTACCCTCTGAATGAGCTGAGGCGGCAGACGGGCTTGGAGCAGGCGGGGGACTTGGAAGCATCGCTAGCGCCTCTGAAGGAGTAGGGAAGGCGCACCAGGGTCGCAGCTGAAGCTAGGCAAAGCGCCGACTTCGGCGCCTGCTCCTCGAGGTGATGCT
>JADDPY010000262.1 GCA_016781635.1 Rubrobacter sp. | reverse complement strand
GTCGTCGGCTGACACACGTGGAACGTATGCGATACTGAGGGCATGAAGACAAACGGTGCAGCACCATCCTACAAACGACAGCGCTTTCCCGCTGAAATCATCGCCCATACGGTATGGCTCTCCTTCAGGTTCTCGTTGAGTTTTCGAGATGTTGAAGACGTGATGGCCAGCAGAGGCGGCACGCTCAGCTACGAAACGGTCCGCCGTTGGACGCTCACATTCGGGCAGCAGTAGCCAACGAGGGACGTCGTCGCCGTCCATGCCCTGGAGATACAGGGCATATTGATGAAGTGTTCTTGAAAATCAACGGCAAACCGGCCTACCGCTGGCGCGCCGTTGATCAGCACGGGAACGGGCTGGATCTCCGGGTCCAGAGCCGGCGGAATACGGGAGCGGCGCAGACGGTTTTCCGCAACCTTCTCAAAGGTTGTCAGTCCGTGCCACGGGTGATCAGCACGGACACGCTGGCAAGCGATGGGGCAGCGACGCGGGAGCTGCGCAGGAGCGTGGAACACCGGCAGCACACGCGCTTGAATAATCGAGCAGAACATTCGCATCAACCGACGCGACAACGGGAACGCGGGGACCCCGCAGGGGGGTTGCGTCGCTGCAAGTCCCGTGGCCATGCCCAACGCTGTCTTTCAGCTCACGGTCCCATCCGAGCCCATTTCTGCCCGCGACGCCAGCGCTTGCAAGCGCATGCCGACAAAGAAGAACGCCGTCCGCGATTCCTGGTATGGCATGATGTCACTCGGGTTCAATTGGCAGCATACGGCCCTGGAGATGGGGCGAATCGCGTCCTTCTTTACCTCATTTTCCCGAGCACATGCACAGACCTGAAGTTACCGTGACACTACCTATAAAATTGCGAAGGACTCAACATCGGCTATACTGTCCTTATTCGTAGCTGCAACCACAGGAACGGGCAAAGGAGCATGATCATGCCGTTGAGTGCACGCGGAGCCATCGCACGTGTTCCAGGCGAAGCTGTCACGATCGAGGAATTTATGATCGACGATCCCGGGCTGAACGAAGTTTTGGTTCGGATTCTGGCATCGGGTGTTTGTCATACTGATCTTGGCGTAAAAAGCGGCACCTACGGTACCGAGGGCTTTCCCTTCTTGCTTGGCCATGAGGGCGCAGGGATTATTGAGGCGATTGGGCCGGGTGTAACGCAGCATCAAGTCGGCGATCACGTCATCCTGGCCTGGCGGGCACCCTGCGGTCGTTGCCGCTTCTGTCGCCGGGGTCAGCTTAATCTGTGTGCGGCAAGCCTTAATGCTGAAAAACGGATGCGCACACTCGACGGCTTGACTCTGAATCCTGTGCTTGGTATTGGCACCTTCTGCACCCATACGCTGGTTCATGCCGATCAAGCCGTGCCGTACGATCCCGCGCTACCAGCCGCCCAGATGTCCCTGATTGGTTGCGGAGTGATGGCTGGCGTGGGTGCGGCGCTCTACGCTGCGGATGTACAGCCCGGTACCAGTGTCGCAGTGTTTGGCTGCGGCGGTGTAGGCGACAGTGTGATCCAAGGTGCCAAGCTCGCGGGCGCAACCACGATCATCGGCGTTGACCTTGATCCCCGTAAGCTGGAGTGGGCCAAGGAGTTTGGCGCGACCCACACGGTGAATCCGCGTGAAGGCGATCCAGTCGCGCGGATCAAGGAGCTGACGGGTGGTCACGGCGTCAACTACTCCTTCGAGGCGGTGGGGATTCCGGAAACATGGGAGCAGGCCCTTTGGTGCCGTGATCTCGCCGGCACGTGTATTATCATCGGTGTTGCTGGACCCGGAAAAAGCCTGACCTTCGATCCCCAACGGTTCTTTGACCTCGGCGGTCGGCTCGGCGTGTCCTGGTATGGTGATTGTTTGCCGACGCGCGACTTTCCGCTGCTGGCCGAGTGGTATCGTCAGGGTCAGCTCAACCTGGATAAGCTCGTAACGCGGACGGTCGCGCTGGAAGAAACCGAAGCCGCCTTTGATGCGATGAAGCGTGGTGAAACGCTGCGCTCCGTCATTAAGTTTGACGTATGACCAGCGCGCTCTTCGACCTGATCAAAACGCTGTCTGAACTGCCAGGCCCGGTTGGTCAAGAACACGCTGTGCTTGATTATGTCGAGCAAGCTTGGCGTGCGGCGGGAGCAGCTACGGAGCGGACGGCCATTGGCAATGTGGTTGCCCGGGGCGGCGGGCGTGGCCGGAAGCTGCTGCTTGTGGGGCACGCCGACGAGCTCTGCTATCTCGTGCGAGATATCGCGCCAGGTGGGTTTCTCTGGCTTGCGAACGGTCAAGGTTGGGAGCGCTCGACCAGCGTGCGGAACTGGTTTACCGTGGGACAGCGGGTGCAGGTGCTGGCCCGCAGCAGTGCATTGCCAGGTGTGATCGCCGCAGTGACTGGGCATATCGCAACACTTACCCTTGGCGAGCCGCATGAGCTAACCTGGAATGACTTCTGGGTCGATACCGGATTGTCGCGGCAGGAGCTCCTGGAGCGCGGCGTCACGCCCGGAACCCGCGTCGTTTGGGATGCCGCGACCATTCAGCTCGGGTCGCATGTCGTTGGCAAAGCGCTTGATGATCGGGTGCCACTCGCGGTGATTACCGAGGTGCTGCGCCGTGTGCCGCGCGAGGAGCGGGCGTGGGACCTGACCCTGGCCTGTACGGTTCAAGAAGAAGTTGAGGTCATCGGCGCTTCTGCCCTGGTCACCCTAGAGCGCTTTGATGCGGCCATTGCGGTTGAGATTGGTCTAGCCGGTGATATGCCGGGTGTCGATGAGCGCGCCATGCCGGTACGGCTGGGAGCTGGTCCAGTGCTTGTCCACAAAGACGCGCTGGTTCACTATGATTACGCGCTCACACGGGCGCTAGAGCAAGTAGCAGCGGACGCGGGAATTGCACTGCAGCACGCAGTCTTTGGCTCGATCGGCAGCGATGGGGTGGCCTTTATGCGCGCGGATGTGCCCAGCGCGCTTGTTGCGTTTCCTACGCGCTATACGCATAGTCCATTCGAAACAGGCCATTTGGGTGACATCGAAGCGTTGATTACGTGGCTCTGTGCGTTTGTGCGTGGTCACCCCGGTGGCTATGGCGCGCAGTAGGTCCGTTTGCTCCTGCTCGCCAGTCCGCTTGCCTGTTTGGCTCGGCCAAAGCTCAGCGCAGAAGTAAGCACCTCGTGCTTAGACCATACCTGCGCACCAGGATTACGCCCCGGCGTTGATTAGCTTCGCCCGTTAATGCAGTGCCAGCACTCCGCCTGTAGTATGCGGAAACTACGTCCGAAGCTAATACAGCCGTCTTCCAGCGTCTTCCACGTCGGTTAGCTTTTCCTTTGGCAGTCCCGGTTCGGCACGATCCATGCAGCGTCTCCCCCATGATCTACTTCGTCCTTGGCCGCATCTTCTCGCTCCTGCTCGACCTCA
The DNA here is from genome assembly GCA_016781635.1 of Rubrobacter sp. Lineage (GTDB taxonomy): Bacteria > Actinomycetota > Rubrobacteria > Rubrobacterales > Rubrobacteraceae > Rubrobacter_F. The sequence continues at coordinate 787 of JADDPY010000262.1, read as the reverse complement.
TCGCCGTCGCGTGGCGCTCGGATCATGAGAAAGACATCGAAATCTTGCTGCTTCGGCAGCAGGTCCGCATCCTCCAACGTAAGCATTCCCGTTCTCCTCGTCTGTCCCGTTGGGAGAAGGTCGACCTCGCTGTCCTTGCCGCTCGGCTCGTGGCTCTCAGCAGCACTGGACGCAGTCGCTTAACTCAGGCCGTGCTGGTGTTCAAGCCGGACACGCTGCTCACGTGGCACCGCGAGCTGGTCCGACGCACGTGGACCTTCATGCGTCGCCAGGCCGGCGGCCGACCCCAGATTGCCCCAGACGTGGAAGCGCTAATCCTTCGGCTTGCGAAAGAGAATCCGCGCTGGGGCTACAGCAAGCTCAACGGGGAGCTTCTCAAATTGGGCTATGCCATTGGGCGCACGACGATCAGGGATGTCCTCAAGCGCAAACGTGTGCCTCCTGCGCCTGAACGAAGTAAGCAGAGCAGCACGTGGCGCACGTTCCTACAGCACTACCAACACGAGATGCTGGCCTGTGACTTTTTCACGGTTGAGACCGCTCGGTTCAAGACCCTGTATGTATTGTTCTTCATCGAACTGGGAACTCGCCGGGTGCATCTGGCAGGCTGCACTGCCAGTCCGACCGCGGCCTGGGTCACGCAGCAGGCACGCCAGATGCGGTGGATCATGGAGGACGAACAGCTGCCGATCCGTTTACTGATCCGTGACCGCGACGCAAAGTTTGCCCCACCTTTCGACACCGTCTTCGTTGCCGCCGACGTGATGATCATCCGTACACCATTCCG
>JADDPY010000051.1 GCA_016781635.1 Rubrobacter sp. | reverse complement strand
GGCGTCATGATGTCCAAGCACTCTTCAACCGGATTCCGTATTACTGGCGCACGCTCCAGTCTTGTAGGAAAATGGACAGGCGATAGTGTGGCGATTGGTATGAGTTATGTCCTCCCGCTGGCTATGAAGGCATGACGCGGTCCGGGGCGCCGACGGGCGAGAGGCCCGAGGCGGTGCGGATTCGCCTGCTCGGAGGCTTCCGGGTTACCGTAGGGTCCAGAACCGTCGCAGAGAAGAGCTGGCGCCTTAAGAAGGCAGGGAGTCTGGTCAAGCTCCTCGCTCTCGCGCGGGGGCACAGGTTGCATCGGGAGCAGATCACGGATGCGCTCTGGCCGGATCTCGACACGAAGTCGGCGGCCAACAACCTGCACCGTGCGCTCCACTTCGCCCGCGGGGTGCTCGAAACCACCCCGCCAAACACCACTCCCCGCTACCTGCAGCGGCAGGGAGCCCTGCTCGCGCTGTGCCCTGAGGGGCCACTGTGGGTGGACGTCCAAGCCTTCGAGGAGGCCGCCGCTACCGCTCGCCACAGCCGGGAGCCCGCAGCATACCGGGCAGCGGTCGAGCTGTACTCGGGCGAGCTCTTGCCCGAGGACCGTTACGAGGAGTGGACGCAGGAGAAGCGGGAGGAGCTTAGGCAGCTGCGTCTCGCGCTGCTCGTCGAGCTGGCCGGGCTTAACGAGGAGCGCGAGGAATACGAGCCGGCCATCGAAGCCCTCCGGCAGGTGCTAGCCGAGGAGCCAGCCAAAGAAGAGGCGCACCAAGGCTTGATGCGCTTGTACGCTGCCTCCGGGAGGCGTCGGCGGGCCATTGCCCAGTACCACCAGCTCGAGGAGACGCTCTCCAAAGACATCGGCACCGAACCCGAAGCTGCCACCCGGCGCCTTTACGAGGAGATCCTGGCGAATCGGCACCCCTCGCGTCCGAAGGGCCGCGCATCGAAGGAGCCTGCGGACTCCTCCCGGCACAATCTGCCTAACCCGCGCACCAGCTTCGTCGGCCGAGAGAAGGAGGCGATCGGCGTCAAGCGATCCCTGGCGATGACAGGGCTGCTCACCCTCACAGGAAGCGGCGGCTGCGGCAAGACACGCCTGGCTTTGGAAGTGGCCAGGGACCTCGTAGGGACCTACCCGGGTGGTGTGTGGCTGGTGGAGCTGGCGTCCCTCTCGGACCCCGCGCTGGTGCCACACGCGGTGGCCGCGGCTCTAGGCGTGCGCGAGGCGCCGGGCCGCTCGCTTGCGGAGACGCTCGTCGAATACCTCCGGCCCAGGAAGATTCTGCTAGTCCTGGACAACTGCGAACACCTTATCGGTGCCTGCGCGCGGCTGGTGGACGCGCTCCTCGACTCGTGCTCGCAGTTGCGCGTCCTTGCCACCAGCCGGGAGGCTTTGAGCGTCGCCGGGGAGGTCGGCTGGCCGGTCCTCCCCCTGGCAGTACCGGAGGTGGAGGATCTCCCCTCCGCCGAGAGTTTGGCCGGATATGGGGCGGTGCGGCTCTTCGTGGAGCGCGCCCGCTCGAAGCTGCCCGCCTTCGAGCTAACCCGGGAGAATGCGGGTGCGGTGGCCGAGGTATGCCGCAAGCTGGACGGTATCCCGCTCGCCATAGAGCTGGCCGCCGCACGGGTGACGGCGCTGGCCGTGGGACAGGTCGCCGAAAGGCTCGCGGACTCTCTCGACCTGCTGACGAGCGGCAGCCGGACGGCGGATCCCCGCCACCGGACGCTCAGGGCGACCCTGCAGTGGAGCTATGAGCTGCTGAGCGAACCGGAGCGGAAGCTGTTCTGCCGGCTTTCGGTCTTCGCCGGGGGATGGACCCTGGGAGCGGCCGAGGTTGTAGGGGAAGGCGGCGGGGTCTCACACACCGAAGTGCTGGACCTGCTCTCGAAACTGGTGGATAAGTCGCTCGTGATGGCCGAAGCGGGAGCCGAGGGAGAACTACGGTACAGGATGCTGGAGCCGGTGCGCCAGTACGGTTGGGAGCGTCTGGAGGAGAGCGGGGAGACGGAGCAGGTGCAGGAGCGGCACGCCGGGTACTCCCTGGCGCTGGTGGAGCGGGTGGAACCCGCCCTGCTGGGAGTGCAGCCGGTGCCGTGGCTGGAGCGGCTGGAACGCGAGTACGACAACGTGCGGGCGGCACTCTCCTGGTGCCTGGACGAAGAGGACGCGAACGCCGAAGAGCGCGCGGAGATGGGCTTGCGGCTCGCCGCCGCGCTGGGGCGGTTCTGGGTCGCGCAGGGTCTCGGCGAAGGACGCCGCTGGCTCGAAAAAGGGCTCGCCAAAAGCAGCGCCTCGCCCACGCCCGTGCGGGCCAAGGCCCTCATCCAGGCCGGCTTCGACGCCGTCTATGAGGGCGATCCGGGGGCGGCGATAGCGTTACTCGAAGAGGGCTTGGCCCTGTACAAAGAGATGGGAGACCGTTCGGGGGTGGCGTTCGCCATCGGCAGCCTGGGGCACGCGGTGGTGCACTCGGGCAACCGCGAACGGGTGATGACGCTGCGCGAAGAGGCCGAGGCGCTGCTGCGAGAGGCTTTGGACCGGCGGGCTGCCGCCGACCTGCTCACGTTCCTGGGGCTCGCCGCCGAGAGCGAGACGGACTTCGAGCAGATGGAAGCTCGGCTAAAGGAGGCCCTGGCCCTGCGCCGCGAGCTGGGGGACATCCGGGGCGTCGCCATGTGTCTCACCCCCTTGGGAATGACCGCCCTAGAACAGGGCGATCCCGGGCGGGCGTCGGCGCTGTTCGAGGAGGACCTGCGCCTCTTGCTGGCGGTGAGAGACAAAGTGGGTATCGTCTACGGCCTGCTGGGGATGGCGGCGGTGAACGCCTTACGAGGACAGCCCGCCCGCGCGGCGCGGCTGTGGGGAGCTGTCGAGGCCCTGCGGGAAGCTATAGGCCATTTACCCACGACCCTCGAACGGGCTCGTTACGATCACGAAGGCTACCTAGCCGCTGCCCGCGCGGGGCTGGACGAGGCGTCCTTCGACGCGGCTTGGTCCGAAGGGCGGGCCATGTCCCCCGAGCAGGCCATCGAGTACGCCCTGAGCGCGGAAGATGCATCCCTACAAGCCGTCCGGGAATCCCGTGCGGCGCCGCCCGACCCCCTGACCCGCCGCGAGCGGGAGGTAGCGACCCTCATCGGGAGAGGGTTCACCAACCGCCAGGTAGCCGAAGAACTGGCTATAACCGAGCGCACCGTCGAGGCCCACGTCTCCAAGATACTGCGCAAGCTAAAGCTGCGTTCCCGTACCCAGATCGCTACCTGGACGATCCAGCAGGGACCACTTTCGGCAGATCCCATCCGAAGAACGCCCCCTCCAAAACCCCCAAAGGGCGAATTCGCCGAAGATTTTCCTCGAAACGACTGAAAAATTCGTGTTTCCACGTAGAGATAGGCCGCTTCAGGTAAGAGCCAGGTAAGAGGCGCTTGCTAGGGTTCACATAGGCGACAAACGGCGGAGAACGCCGCTCCTTTTTCTTGCCACGTTCTCCGCCCCGTGTAGGAAGGAGAAGACCGTGGAGACCGAAGAAAGGGCCGTCGTGCACGTCCCGCCGAACGAGGGCAGGTCGCTGCACATGTCGGGCGACACCTACACCTTCAAGGCGGTGGGCGAAAACACGGGCGGGTCGCTCGTGCTCTTCGAAGCGCTGGTCCCGCCGCAGGGGGGACCGCCGCCCCACATCCACCACGCCGAGGACGAGTTCTTCTGGCTGCTGGAGGGGGAGCTGGAATTCCAGACGAACGGCCGCACCTTCATGGCCGACGCCGGTTCGTTCGTCTACGTTCCCAAGGGCACCGTGCACCGCTTCGAGAACGTGGGTACGCGGACCGCCAGGATGCTGCTGGCGTTCACGCCGGCGGGGATCGAGGGGATGTTCTTCGAGGTGGGCCGTCCGGCGGCGGAGGGCTCCTCCCCCTCGCCTCCCGACCAGGAGGAGATAGAGAAACTCTTGGCGGCCGCGCCGCGGTACAACTGCGAGGTATTGCCCCCCAAGCAGCACTGACGACGGTTCGCAAGGAAGGGCGGGTCAGTCACCGGGGGCGCGGGGACGATCTTCTCGCGGGGCGGGGTGCTCCCTTTTCCCTGCCCCATCGCAAAAGGGAGAAGGCGAAACAGAGAACGAAAAAGGCCGGCGAAGAGCAACGTCTGATACCGAACTCTTCAACCGGATTCCGTATGAGGCAATTTTCTGACAGGAGGGTAGAGTGAAG
>JADDPY010000412.1 GCA_016781635.1 Rubrobacter sp. | reverse complement strand
ACCACACCCAGCCCGAGGGCCCCGGCGTAGGCGTCGATCGCCCCTTGCGCCACGGGCGTGCCGGCCTTGAGCCCCAGCTCCTCGGCGACCTCCCTGCGCAACTCCCCGACCACGACACCCAGGTCCAGGATATTGCCGGGATACTTGTTCAGCAGGTCTGCAGCGCCCACCGCTTCGTAGAGGCTCTCCGGCCAGCCTCCGCTGTCGCGGTCATAGTAGAACTTCGAGCTGGCCATGTTGATGGAGCCTGCCCACTCGCCGGTAAGTCGGTTGGTTATCCAGTCTCCGCAGTCGCAGATGTGCTTGGCTTTGTCGTAGATCTCCGGCTCTTCCTCCTTGATCCACATGGCCTTCGGGAGGCCCCACTCGGCGGAGACCGGTCCATAGCCGTTGTATTTGAGGGCCTCGTCGCTGGTCCCGGCGATCCTGTCGGCCTGGTCGGAGGCGCGCACGTCCATCCACATGATGGCGGGCCTGAGATGCCGGTCGTTTTCGTCTACCGCGAGGACGGTGCTGGCCGTGGCGTCCGTGGAGATGCCCGCGATCTCCTCAGGTGAGAGCCCGCTCTTCTCCATCGCCCCGCGCGAAGCCTCCACCAGGCACGACCACCACTCGGCGGGGTCTTGCTCGGCCCAGCCGGAGCGCGGGTACCGCGTCTCCCACTCGCCGGCGTGGAACGCCACCGGCGTTCCCTCGCGGTCGAAGATGCCGACCCTCGCTCCCCCGGTCCCGAAATCGATCCCCAAAAGGTATGGTCCTTCAGTCATCGTTCCCTTCCCTTTCCCCTGCCTCAAGATCGCGGTTCTCGCCGTGACCTGCGTGATCGCGTACAACCAGCCTCACGCGTGTACGGCTCCTCCTTTTCGGTAGCCTCTCACCTTCAACTCTCGAAGATTGCAACTTGTCTCACGAAAGAATTCTCGCCGGATGCCTCGGCCCGCCGTCCACGTCGGAACACAGGTAGGTGGATGCGAATGAACCTGCGTCTGGCGCACAGGAACGCCTGGCAGCCGTCCACGGCCTGCGCCTCCTCCAGGAAGCCAAAGGTGAGCGACGAAGCAGGCGAGCTTCATCCGGTGTCGCCTTTGTCGTCGGTGATCCGCACCAAGGGCCCTTCTCCCGCAGGCGCTCGTCGAGCGCCTGCGGGAGAAGGGCCGCATCCTACTTCTTCATCTCTTTGTATAAGCAACGTTGCTTCCAATGCCATCCGTTGCAGCGGGCCCGAGGGCATGCCGCCCACTCCCAGGCAGGGCCCCTGTGCTGCCCGGCCCGTCTACGTCGGGCTTCGCGCACGCGGTGCGGCGGCCAGCCATCGCTACGCCGGGCTCCGTCAGGTTGCCTTCTCCGCCGTATCGCGCGCCCAGAAGCCGCCCGGCGCGAACAGCTCCTCTACGCACTCATCCAAGATGCCAACCTCGTTGGCGATGTCGAGCACGGTGTAGCGCTTGCGGAGCATCTGTGCCCTGCGATAGGTCGCTTTGAAGTCCTCGATACTCAGCGCGATCTCCTCGGGGCTCGTCGGGCACCCGGCTGCCCGCAGCTTCTCCCGCAGCTCGTCGGCCGGCATCAGCTGCGCCTCGACCTTCTCGCGCAGCTCCGGCCACGTCCGGCGCAGCCCCTCCAGCCGTTCCCTGAGCGCCTCGGCGTCGACGTACTTGGCCTTGGTCTCGTTCACGGCGGCCTGCTCCAGCTTCGAGCCCGAGTACGCCTCCCGCACCTGCCGCTCCACCTCGTCCCAGGCCGGCCAGGCCTCGACGGCCTCGTCCACGTTCAGGTCGCTCAGGTCGCGCCGCAAGAGCACCTCGTAGAGGGCGGCGATGGAGATCGAGCCGATCCCGACCTTGAACCCGTGAGAGAGCGGCGGGTCCAGGTCGCGTCCGAGGCCCTCCCCCTCCCACAAGTGGCTGAACTGGTGCTCGGCACCGGAGGCAGGCCTAGAGGATTGGTGGGCTTGTATTGCAAGGCCAGACATAATCAGGCCCTCGGTCAGCCCGTCCATCGCCTCCTCGTCGCCCGCGCGCAGCTCGGCCGGTCTGCCGGTCCACTCGCGCAGAGAGTCCTGCACCATAGACCAGACCTTCGGGGGGATGGGCTCGACCCCTACGGCGTCGGCGACCAGCCAGTCCGCGCCTGCCGGCACTTTGCCCAGAAGGTCGGCGTATCCAGAGGCCGTCATCCTCTCGGGCGCGTTCACCAGAATATCCACGTCGCCCAGGACCACGCGTGGCGCGGGGCAGGTCAACGTCTGCTTTTTGTGGTCCTTCTCTATGGAGGCCCCGAACGCCGTGTAGCCGTCCATCGAAGCGGCGGTGGCGACGTTCATGTACGGCCGGTCGCACTCGTAGGCCGCCCGTTTGACGATATCGTTAAGGGTTCCCGAGCCGACGGCGACCGGTACCGCGTCGTGTTGGCGGAGCGCTTCCACGAGGATCTCGACGTTCGAGTATTCGGCATAGAGCGTCGGCTTGCCGGGGAAGACGTACGGCCGGACCGTCTCGCGCCCGGCCTCCTCGAGGCGCCGCTGCACCTCCTCCCCTGCCACCGCGAACTCGATCGCGTCCGAGACCACGACGGCCTTGCGGTCGCCGAAACCTTTCTCGAACACCTCCGCGACCGAGGCGAGCGCCCCCGGGGCGATCAGTACTTCCTGCGTATCGGTCGCGTCGCGTAGCGCCGCGGCTATCCGTTCGTCGTTCATGCGCTACCTCCCGTTTTCGTCCGAGGGACGGCCCTGCCCCTGCAGCCATTACTGCTCCTCCCCGCTCCCGCGAAATCTCCGATCCTTTCGGCTATACGGCCGGCATATCGCACTCCCGCTACCCTTCGTCCTCGGTCCAACCGAGCTCCTTCCACAGCCCCTCGGGGATGAGGCGGTCGATCCTGTCGAGCACGTACTCGGGCTTGTTCTCCTCGGCCTCCGTGCTGAGCATCTCAGGGGTAGTTTCGCCGGTCAGGACCACCGCCGACGGCATCCCGGCGTCCAGCGCCATCCGGATCTCCGTGTACAGCCTGTCGCCGGTCATCACGCACTCGGCGGCGTCGAGCCCGACCATGCTCATGATGGTCTCCAGCATGATCGGGTCGGGCTTGCCGACGTTCACCTCGCACTTGGCACCGGTACATGCCTCTATCGCCCCGACGATGGCCGCCGCGTCCGGCTCGCCGCGTCCGCCGGGGAACGGGCAGTAGCGATCCGGGTTGGTCGTCACGAGCTTCGCCCTCTTGTGGAACCATATGGCGTCGAAGGCGATCTGGAGCTTGCGGTAGTCGAAGGTCCGGTCGTAGGAGGCGATTACGATGTCTATCTCCTCCGGGTCTTCGGACATCTTGATGCCGGCCTCCCCGAGAGCCTTCTTCAGCGGCTCTTCGCTTATCGGGAAGACCGTCGCGTCCGGGTGGTTGTGCAGGAGCCACTGCGTCATGGTGACGACGGTGTTGACGGTCTCCTCCTCGGGCGTGGGGAGCCCGAGCCTGGTGAGCTTCTCGGAGTACTGCTCGGGGTCCTTGGTGGGGTTGTTGGAGAGGAAGACCACCTTCTTGCCCAGCTCGCGCAGCTTGAGGATCAGCCGCTTCGCCCCCGGCAACAGCTCGTCGCCGAGATATATAGTCCCGTCGAGGTCGAACACGTAGCCCTCGTATAGCCTATCGGGAACCCGCGCGATGCCTGCGGGCGATGTTTGCGTGCCCTTGTCCGTCATACTTGCCCTTCTTCCGAACCCGGGATGCCGTCGTCCTGCTGCGTGACGTTTTGCCTGCTCCCCTCGGCAAGCGCCTCCCCCGCGGCGCTCAAGACGAGGACCATGGAGGCGGCTCCGGGGTCCTTGTGGCCCCTGCTACGCTCCCCGAGCTTCGAGGAGCGGCCTTTCGTGCTGATCATTCCGGAGGTCGCCTCAGCGCCCTCGCTCGCGGCCGGCAGGGCGCGGCTCCAGGCGCCGGCCGTGCCGGAGCCGCCTTCCGCCAACCCGGAGAACGCGCGAACGAAGGGTTCCAGAGCGTCGATCATCGTCTTGTCGCCGGGCTCCGCGCCGCCGAGGCGCTTGAGCGTGCCCAGCGAGGATTCGAGGGCACGGGCGACCGAGGCCGTGTCCGGCTCCCCCTCGCCCAGGGCTTGGCCGAGGGAGGTGATCCAGGCTCCATACAACGCCCCAGACGCGCCGCCCGCCGTCTCGGAGAAGGCCGTACCGGCACGCATGAGCACCCGCCCGGCCGCCCCTACCGCCTCGGAC
>JADDPY010000459.1 GCA_016781635.1 Rubrobacter sp. | reverse complement strand
GGTGCGCGTCCGGGCCCTGGAGGACAAGGACTGGGCGGAGATGGCGAACTTCGGCAACAAGTACCTCCACGTGCCGGACCACCTCATCCGCAAATACCCGCGTATCTTGGAACTTGGGGTGTGGGCGCAGGTGGACCTCGAATATCGTCCGATGGATGACGAGGAGCACGGCGGCAAGGGCCGCCCCTTCTACATCACCGACATCCGCCCGATACAGCTCGCCAGCTTCGACTTCGAGCAGTACGTCGAGGGGCGGCGCCAGTTCAGCACTGAGGAGTGGACGGACCTCATCATCCGATCCGTAGGTCTCGAACCTTCATATTACGACCGCCGTCTAAAGTTGCTCTTCCTCACGAGACTCGTGCCGATGGCGGAGCGTAACTACAACCTCATCGAGCTCGGGCCGCGCGGTACCGGCAAGTCGTTCGTCTACCGCGAAACCTCACCCAACTCAATCCTCATCTCCGGCGGTAAGACAACCGTCGCCCAGCTCTTCGCCCACATGGGCACCGGTCGCATCGGCCTGGTCGGTCACTGGGACGTCGTCGCCTTTGACGAGGTGGCCGGTATCCAGTTCGCCGATTCGACCGTCATCCAGATCATGAAGGACTACATGGAGTCCGGATCCTTCGCGCGCGGCAGGGAGGAGCTACCTGCCGAGGCCTCGATGGTATTCCTCGGCAACCTCGACGAACCCCCCGAGCGACTCGTCAGGAAGGGTCACCTCTTCGTCAACCTCCCCGACGCCATGATAGACGCGGCGTTCCTCGACCGGATGCACTTCTACCTGCCCGGCTGGGACGCTCCCAAGATGGAGCAGCGCTTCTTCTCCGACCACTACGGCTTCATCTCCGACTACCTCGCCGAGGCCCTGCGCGCCTCCCGGCGCCAGAACTACTCCGGCGCGGTGGACGAGGAGTTCGCCTTCGGGGAGCACCTAAACGCCCGCGACGAGAGAGCCGTCAGGAAGACCGTCTCGGGACTCCTCAAGATCCTGCACCCCCACGGGGAGTGGACCCGCGCCGAGCTGCGCGAGTACTTGGAGCTGGCACTTGAGGGACGGCGCAGGATCAAGGAGCAGCTAAAGAAGATCGCCCCGCACGAGTACGCCAAGACCGCCTTCTCCTACGTCGAGCGCGACACGGGGATGGAGTTCTGGGTCGAGGTGCCCGAGCAACCCGATAATGCGGTGGCCGAGATCATCAGTGACGAGGAGGCGGGCGATGCATCCGCGACCCCAAAGCCGCAAGTGCGCACGGGACAAAGAATGCTCTCCGCCAGGGATCTGATGGAACGCGGCGAGAGCCGCACGGTCGAGTTCAAGTCCTCGGCGCGATGGAACCTCCACAGGGGCGATAGAGATCCGGCCATAGAGCGCGAAATCATTAAGGCTGTAGCAGGATTTATGAACGCCCATGGCGGCACCCTGCTCATCGGCGTCAACGACAACCACGAGCCGTTAGGGCTAGAGAACGACTACAAGCTCACTAAGAAGGGCAGCCGCGACCCACGCGACTCATTCGAGAATTGGCTCACCGACCTCTTTGATAACTCCATCGGTAAGCCGGCACTGGCAAACATGTCCATAAATTTTGAGGAAGTAGACGGCCACGAGATCTGCCGCGTCGAGGTCAAGCCGAGCCGAAAGCCCGTATACGCCCGGGGCAAGCAAACAAAGGACTTCTACGTGCGACTGAACAACGGCACCCGGTCCCTCGACATCGAAGAAGCCTTCGATTACATAACGACGCACGACTGGAACCAAACGTGAAAGACGGGCCAGCGGTCATCGACGCGCCTCGGGTTATGCTTGGCCTGTACAACGGAGACGGAGAACCCGAATCCCGTTAGTTGCGCGACTTCTGTTCACCAGCGTAGGGCTCGTTAGGTTTTGACAATACGCCGCAGTTGAGAAAGCGGCGTAAGTGTACTTAGAATACCCTTGCAAAGGACCGTCACCATCGTCGGGATCGTCGGGTAGGAAACCTATGAATAAAACAGTTCCTGAACCATCTCATAGAGACACTTGACGGTGCCGACGGTCAAATGCACTGCTGGTCTAAAAGCCTGGGCTATTCTTACTTCCCGCGTCACGACCGCTGCCAGGATAAGGCGTATCGGTACCGCAGGTTCATCCTAAAAGTGCGAAGAACCGCGTTGCCACACCCGACAACCGGGTCAAAACATCGCTACTGACTGTTTTCCAACACCGCTTCGAAATTTCTAGTGTTTCTATCCTTAGAATTTTGGGTTAGCGCCGGACGTTTTTTCCGACCAGGGTTGACAAAGGTGGCAACGGCAGCATCAAGCACCGATCATCAGTACCAGTCCGCCGGGAACCACTGTATCGGGATCTAACTGATTACACAGTCCACTTCCTCCCGCTCTCTACCGAGGTGTGCTGCAACCATGCAGCTTACTCCGAACAAGTACACGATCGTCCTGTCTCTAATCTTTGACACCCGACAGTGGGCCGCTGCCTCTGAACCCGGCCGCGGCACACTCATGGGCGATGGTTTCGAAAACCTCTAGAGCTTTCTCGGCATTGGGACCCTCGGCGAAAACCTCAAGCTCATCACCCACGGCTGCCATGATCATTATCATCCGAAACAGCGACAGGTTTACGGCAGGTCCGAGCTTGTGTTCCTCCCCGTTCTTGACCACGCGGATGCTGGCCTCGAGGCTAGTCCGACTCATACGTTTGTTTATGCAATAGACCAGCCAGGCCGCCCATCGCTCATGTTTTACGATAATAGTCCGCTGCACTTCCTCGCTCACTAAACTCCTTCCCCAGCATCCATTCGAGAACGCGAAGCTACGCCTCTAGAATAGCGTAGGTTGTGTTAGGTTCTGATTTGGTCCTGAATCTTCATCTTGGTTTTCGTGGAGAAGCGCTGCGCCGCTCCCACACGTTCTCAAGAAAGTTAGCGTACGTCAGCAACCTTTTTGTATTAGGTCGGTGACGTAGTGGTTCAGCAGCTAACTCTTCAAACGTATAAGAAGGCTCCGGATAGCCGTTCTTCGAGGCTCGTGCAGCGACGCCCCTCCGCAGCCGTACGTTCTCCACTTCGTTCAGATCTTGAGAACGAGGAAAAGCGAGGTTACTCACGTTCCTTGTGAAACCTTTAGAGGCTTTTCTAGTGCTCACCGAGGCTGCAAGTAATAGATTCTCTTGACCAAGCGCAAGCTAACGGAGGACCTCTCAGATCTTGTAAGACATTCGAGGCCGGGGTATGTGAAGAAGGAGTCCCAGAAGGCCCACACGTACACCAGATAGATTTCGGAGGGTATACCAAAGCGGTGGTGCTACGAACGAGCCTTGCTTCCATTACGCTAGCAAGCAGACTCTACGACGCATGGGCTCAAGGTTCTCGACCTTTAGCTCCCGCAGGCTGTTCTAAGCCTCTAACCGAGAAGAGCACCCTCGTCAAATCCGTTCTTCCCGACTTCTGACCGTACTCCGCAAGCTTTGCCAGTTGTTCCGTCCAATCCTCGACCTTGCACTTCCCTACAAACTTCCACTCGCAGGGCTGTCTTCTAAGGAAGCTGTAGACAGAATATCCCCATTCGCAGAGTACCTCAGCCTAGCGCACCATCTCCGGACCGCTCCCGACCAAGACCACGTCCGGTGCCTTTGGATTGTTGTCCGAATCGAAGTACCCTGCCGCACTGCTCACCTGCCCGGGCGGTAGTCATCCCAGAGCTCGTTGAGCCGCCCGCGGTGCAACCTCCACACCAAAGTGGGGATTAGAGGCACTGCAGCTCGAGCAACATGGTACTCCTGCAGTGCCTTGACTGCGGTAACCTCGTCGACGGGACCACCGGAGAGCAAACCCCGCGCCCTTTCTTCCGCCCGTTGCGCTTTGCCCCGAAAGTCCCAGTAAGCCAGACCTGCCCCCAACAAGTCCAGGGCGAAAATGAGAGTGAAGACCGACACCACGACCTGGGCGACCACGGACACGTTACCTGGATCGTCGACGGCCTGGGCACTCACCAGCAGGATCAACACCGGTATACAGAAGAGCACCAGGGAGCCGACGAGGCAGTACAACGCCATGTACCTGGAGAGGTGCTTGCTCCACCAAGCGGACTCCTCCAGATTCTCCATGCTCCTCGGGGCGCCCGCAGGCCACCTGCTCGCGAAGTACTCGACTCCGAGATCTTCCTCCCGAAGATCTCGGGCGACCCGTCGGGGCAGCTCGGCGAGCAGGTCCCGCAGCTCTTCCGTTGAGATCTCCCACCCGAAGGATTCGGTGGGTTCAACCGGTGAGCGCAACGGTCTTGGCCAGTGTAGCATGGGTTCAACCGGTGAGCGCAACGGTCTTGGCCAGTGTAGCA
>JADDPY010000025.1 GCA_016781635.1 Rubrobacter sp. | reverse complement strand
ACCGGATGATCCGGCGAGCCCTTTCTGCCGTAAACTTCAACGAAGACGGGTCGGACATAGCTGCGCGCTTTGTCGCTCTTCAGCTGCTTTCACGTCAATTTAAGCCCCCGGCCCGTCTCCTCTTGATGAGACTCACGTTCTGCCGTATGAGTTACACCAAATAAAGACCGGGCGCGGATACCCTAAAAGTAGGACACCCGCGCCCGGCATCGAGCGTGCCAGAATCCTGGCTTGTTACTACCTGGTGAAGACTACGATGTCGCCGCCGCTCAACACGTCTATGGCAACGACATCCGTGATGACGACGTTGTTGCTGTTAAGAGCGTCGTTGAGAACCTCAACGTTGTTTTCGTTGAGGCTGTTGTTCAGGAAATCCTGAAGAATAGCGATGTCAACGGCGTTGTTGTTCAGCGCGTTGACGTTGTTGCCGTTGAGAACGTCTTCGACGTTTACTACGCGCACATCCTGTATTGTCAGGTTGTTGAGCGCTTCAAGGTTGTTGATCTCGGCGTTCACGTTGTTCAGCGCCGCGATCAAGTTCCCGAAGGTGGCCTGCCCGGTCTGATTAGCCTGGCTCGGGGCGGCGAATGCCGGACCCGTAAGGCTAAGCATCATCGCGCCAGCGCTCAGCCCGGCAGCTAGCCGTACTTTCGTCTTGCTCTTCATTTTTACCCCTTTAGGGGTTGCCCTCACGTCGAAAACACACCTACCCGATAACGGAGAAGCGCTAAACGTGGCCTACGTTAGGCGCTCGTGTGTCTCGATGCCGCATTGGCGAGACCTCTGCGAACGCGTTCGATTCCGCGTAATCGGCAGATTCGGGGCGCCTAGCCGTCCGGGTGCTTCTACGGAAGGAGCGAGGGAGGTGAAGAGCTAGTGGGCGTCACCCACGGGGCCCTAAGTGGGCTCAGTGCCGGCTCAGCAGCCTCGTCGCGGCCCGGTCGACCATCCAGATAGGACCGTCCTCGGGGCGCACGAGCTTTGCGGGGTAGTCGCGTGGGTCTTCGTCTCCCTCCAGGATCTCCTTGAGCGCCCCGGCCTTGCCCTCGCCCGCCACGAGGAACACTACCCTTTTCGCCGCGTTGATCGTGGGTGCCGTGAGCGTGAGGCGGGTGGTCCCGAGCTTCTCGACCGGATTCTCTACGACCCACCGGTCGTTCACGTCTAGGGCCGTGGTGCGGGGGAATAGGCTCGCCGTATGACCGTCGTCGCCGATGCCGAGCATCACGAGGTCTAAGCGCGGCGGACCGCCGAAGAAAGCCGTCAACTCCTCCTCGTAGAGCGAGGCGGCCTCGGGGGGCGCAAGCTCGCCCCGCATCCGGTGGATCGAGCCCACGGGGACGTGCGAGAGGAGCGCCTCCCGGGCCATGCGGTAGTTCGAGTCCTCGTGGTCCGGCCCGACGGTGCGCTCATCGCCGAAGAAGACGTGAACCTTGTTCCAGTCGAGATCAGACGGGGAGCCGTATTCGGAGGCGAGCGTCTGGTACGTCGCCTTCGGGGTCGACCCGCCGGCGAGGGCCACGGCGAAACGGCCGGACTCCCCTATGGCCTCCTTCGCTTCCTCCAAGAAGAGCCGGGCGGCGGCTCCTGCGAGCTCCCGTATATCCTCGTGGACGCTTACCTTCGGGTCCGTCACAGGTCCAGGATCGCCACGGCGCGCCGGAGGGCCGCCTCGTAGATCTCATCCCGACCCACAAGCCTGAGCTCCTCGCCGAGGAAGGCGCCTGTATCCGAGGGTCCAAGGTGGACCGTGCGCTCGCCGATCATCTCTCCGCCGCGCAGGACGCGGGATCGGGCGTTGATGGCCTCCCTGTGGCGCGAGACCTCGAAGGTGAGATCCCCGTCGCACAGCAGCTTTGCCTGGCGCAGGGCCGCGTCGGAGGGGTTCGGTATGAGACGGACGGTGACCGCACCGGAAGGCCCCGAGAAGACGAACTCGCGCCCGCCGTCCTCCATGCGCGAAGCGGACTCCGGGCGCCAGCCGAGGCAGGAGGAGAGCCAACCGGAGAAGAGCAGCGCGCGGCTCCCGGCGTCGGGGGCGTACTGGACCTCGACCCGCCGGATCTTCTCGAGCTCCGCAGCCCTGCCGGGTGGGGCGAAAAGATCCGTGACAAGGGAACGCCACGGCGAGAGGGCGGACCATTGCAGATCGCCTACCGCGGGGCTCTCCTCGTGCCCCACGAGGTGCGCCACCGCCCGCAGGGAGCCCTCGGGGTCGTCCGCGGCACCGGTGTCGAGGACGAGGCGACCGGCGAGGGCGGACATGCCGTCGCACGCCGGCGAGGCCGGGATGTCGCCGTTCGGGTACCAGAGGAAGACGGGTAGGTCAGGGATGAGCAGTGGGCCCGCGAAGCTCTCGAGATGCCTGGCAGGAGGGCCCTCGACGTGGAGCGTCACCCCCTCAGCGTAGACGTTGGTGTTCCCTCCGCCCCGTGCATTGCAGAACACCGAGAACCCGACCTCCAGGTTCGTCCGCTCTTCCTCGGGGTCGGAGATCAGGACGAGCGCCCGTGAGGGGTAGCGCCCCGAAAGTTCATTTATGACGCGAGTCACGCCCTCCGCCGACTCCTCGTCCGTCACCACGATGAGGTTCATGACGCTCGCCCGCGCCCCTACGACGCCGTCGTCGTTCGCCCTGAGACGTGCGAGCCTCCGCTCTATCTCCGCGACGGACATAGCGCCCCCGCCATCCGGTAGCGCCCGAGACTCCCCGATCACGGCCGCCTCCAGCCCCGGCCGTCGCGCGCCAGAAGCTCGTCGGCCTCTTCGGGACCCCAGGCGCCGGCGGGGTAGGGGGGTATCTCCTCGCTTTCGGACCAGTGCTTCATCACGGGCTCCAAAATGCTCCACGCCCCTTCCGTCTCGTCCGCCCTTATAAACAACGTCGGGTCGCCGAGCATCAGGTCGAGGAGGAGCCGCTGGTAGGCGTCCGGGGCCTCTTCCAGGAAGGCGGAGCCGTAGAGGAGGTCCATGTTCACCGAGCGGACCTCGAAGCCCGAGCCCGGGACCTTCGCCCCTATTTTCAACGACACGCCCTCGTCGGGCTGCACCCTTATGACCAGCACGTTCGGCTGGAGGCCCTCGGTGCCGGCCCGCGCGAACGGGGTGTGGGGAGCGGCGTGGAACTGCACGGCGATCTCCGTCGCCTTCTTCGGCATCCTCTTGCCGGCGCGCACGTAGAACGGCACCCCCGCCCAACGCCAGTTGTCCACGAAGAGCCGTAGGGCGACGTAAGTCTCGGTCTTCGATGAGGGATCGACTTCCTCCTCCTCGCGGTACCCGGGCACCTCCTCGCCCCAGACCCAGCCACGCTCGTACTGGCCCCGCACGGCGGACCTCTCGACCTCGTCGCTGTCCATACGGCGTACCGCCTTCAGGACCTTCACCTTCTCCTCGCGCACCGACTCGGCGTCGAAGGAGACCGGCGGCTCCATCGCTGTGAGGCAGAGGACCTGCATGAGGTGGTTCTGGACGATGTCCCGTAAGGCACCGGCCTCCTCGTAGAAGGCGCCGCGCGTCCCGACGCCGATCTCCTCGGCGACCGTGATCTGGACGTGGTCCACGAAGTGCTGGTTCCAGATCGGCTCGAAGATGCCGTTGGCGAACCTGAGAGCGAGGATATTCTGGACTGTCTCCTTACCGAGGTAGTGGTCGATTCGGTAGATCTGGCGCTCCTCGAAGTAGCGCTGTATCCCCGCGTTGAGTTCTTTGGCGCTCTCCAGATCCCGCCCGAAAGGTTTCTCGATCACGATCCGGGCGTACCCGCCCCCCTCGCCCTCGCTCATCCCCGCCTCCCCGAGCCTCTCCACGATCGTCGGGAAGAGCGACGGCGAGGAAGAAAGGTAGAACATCCGGTTCCCCTGCGTCCCCCGCTCCTCGTCGAGCTCACTCAGGAAGCTCCGGAGCTCCTCGTAGGTTTCGGGCTTTTTGGAGTCACCGGCGAGGTAGAAGATGCCTTTGGAGAATGACTCCCACACGTCGTCGCTTACGTCGCCACTCCGCTCCTCCTCCAACGCCTCGCGCAGGCGGTCACGGAACTCTTCATGGCTCATGGGGCTGCGCGAGAGGCCGACGACGGCAAACTCCATGGGTAGCCTGCGCCGAGCAGCGAGGTCGTAGAGGGCGGGGATCAGCTTGCGCCGCGTCAGGTCGCCCGAGGCCCCGAAGATGACCATCGCGCCCGGCTCCGGCGCCCTCGGAAGCCGCCTGTCGTCCCGCAGTGCTTCGGGTGTAATCTGGGTCTGGGCCACTTCGGGCTCCCCCTTACTTCGGCTCCGGGTACTTCGTCGATGCCTCCTGGATG
>JADDPY010000210.1:2391-4250 GCA_016781635.1 Rubrobacter sp. | reverse complement strand
CCCTCCTCGCTACCACCCTGACCTTCGCCACCGCCGCCACAACCTACGACCACCAGGGCCGAAGCAACCCCCAAAACCGCAAGCATTGCCGTCTTACGCTTCCCCGTCACCCTGCCTCCTTCTAAGAGCCCGCCACCAGGCCTTCGGATATCTCGCCCCCACCGGCAAGAATTCCACCCGGCGCGCGAAGAGTTTCTATTGGACGAAATTATTGCGCCGCCGCATCCTACAGTCAAATTCACGGCCCCGTTATAGCCCGTGGTATGATTGTTGACGTCTTTTCCCACGCCGGAGTGGCGGAATGGTAGACGCGACGGACTCAAAATCCGTTGAGGGCAACCTCGTGTGGGTTCGAGTCCCACCTCCGGTACTTCCCAAAGTCCCCGACCTAGACTCGTCTTTATCTTGCTAAGGAAGACGACACGGGGCAATCTCATACAACATCAACGTTTCCGCTCATCTTCTGCCTCCGTTTACCCTCTCGTTAGGGGGAGGGGACCAGACTTAGAGTTCATCTCTTGACTTGGGCTTTTGGCAGAGCCGGTTGTTCTACTCCCCTTCCGTGAGCTTCGGCGGTCGCTCTGAAGTGCCTGGGGTAGGATGGTGAGAAGCTTGTCGTAGTCGGGAAGGACGGTTGGGATGCCTGGTACTGTCGAGGAGATCTACATGGCGCCGGAGGGCAACGTCGACATGAAGCGAGTGTCGGAGGTGCGGGCGCTCGTGGGCGGCGGGCTCGAGGGCGATCGTTACTGCAAGGGAACAGGTTACTGGACGAAGTTCGGCGACGTCTGTGAGGTCACCCTGATCGAGGCGGAGCACCTGGAGGAGATCCGGGACGAGAATGGCCTGAACGTCCACAACGGCGAGCACCGGCGCAACATCATCACCCGGGGCGTCAGGCTCGGGGACCTGAAGGGGACGCGCTTCAAGATCGGGGAGGCGGTCCTCGAGTACGACAGGCCGCGCCCACCCTGCCGCCACGTCCAGGAGCTGACGGAGCCGGGGATGACGAAGGCCCTGAGACGGCGCGGCGGAATCTGCGTCCGTGTCGTGGAGGGCGGCGCGATCCGGGCCGAGGATGCCATCGAAGTACTTTAGGAGGCCCTCTTGTCGAACCTTGCGGACAAAACGTGCGTGCCGTGTAACGCCCAGACGCCGGTCCTTCGGCAGGATGAGATCTCGGCCGTCGGCGCTAAAGTACCCGGGTGGGAGGTGGTCGATGGGCACCATCTAAGACACCGGTACTCCTTCCGCAACTTCCGGGATGCCCTGGCGTTCGTAAACCGGGTTGGAGAGCTCGCGGAGGAGCAGGGGCACCACCCGGACATCAACTTCGGCTGGGGATACGCTGAGGTCCGCGTGTGGACGCATGCCATAGACGGCCTCAGCGAGAACGACTTCGTCCTCGCCGCCAAGGTCGACGCGCTCGACGCCGAAACTGCCTGAGAAGATACCCCCTGTCGTAGGTTTCGGTTGCGTATTTGCGGGCAATAACAGCGGAGACGGTTAGCCAGCAAAGAGGGAGGAACTCGTGGCGGAGCAGAACACCGAAGCGAACATCCAAGTGCGGCAAGTCACCAACGTGCAAGCGTCGTGGGTGGAGGGTCCCGAGCGTGGCGCCCCCGGGACGTTCACGATTCAGCTGATCCTGGACGACGGTGCCGAGGAGTATGTGCTGCAGCCAACGGCCGAGGACGCCAAGGTTCAGATCGAGCTGCTAGGACGGTCCGGGTCCACGTACTTCGACCTGGGCAACAAGGTCCTTATCCCGAGCAGCATCAGCCTGGGCGGCTCAAGCAGCCCGGCCATCGCGTAACAAGCCCACGACGACGAACGGAGAGAAACGTGTCCGAGAGCAA
>JADDPY010000210.1:0-2283 GCA_016781635.1 Rubrobacter sp. | reverse complement strand
GTAACAAGCCCACGACGACGAACGGAGAGAAACGTGTCCGAGAGCAAGCCCCAGGCCGAAAGGAACACCGAGTCGGCGATCAAGGTCCGCCAGGTAACCGACATCCACGCGAACTGGAACGAGCAGGGTCGCGGCGAGCCCGGCAAATTCTCCTTCCAGCTTATTCTGGACAACGGTGCCGAGGAGTACGCTATCCGTCCGCCGGCCGAAGATGCGGACGTCCTGATGGAGCTGTTCAGCAGGACCGGTGTCCTCTACTTCGATATGGAGCGCAAGGTCCTTATCTTCTCTAACCTCTCTCTGGGCTAAACGCCCGACGGAGGAGAGTACTCACGGGGTCCCTTAATCGGGGCCCCGTTTTTGCTGCCCGCGTAACCTCCGGTACAGGAGCCAGAGGGAGATCACGAGCATCCCCCCGTGCTCGAGCGCTATAAACTCCCGCCCGTGGTAACGGGGGTCGTAGTACGAGACGGGGCTGGACCACTCCCACCCCGAGAGGGGCCAGAACAGCGGTCGCGTATCGTAGACGTGCGTGAGAAAGTCCGCGACCGTGTGACCGGCCCATCCGACGAGAAACCACAACAGGATGCGGCGGGGATCCAAGCCCACCCACCCGAAACGTGCCGCAGCATAAACTGAGAGCAAAGCCGCCGGGGGCACCAAGGAGTGCAGCGCCGAGCCCGTAGCGCCAAATGGCCCCTTGAAAAAGACCGCGTCGAGCATGCTATCCCCGGCCGGCACGTCCCCGCCGAGCAGGTAAGTAGTCCCGTAATAGAGTGCGGCGAGGCCTGCGGGTAAGTCCGGCAGCGCGGCCCCGACGGCACCCGCCACCCCCGCCGCTCGACCGGCCCCGACACCATGCTTCGCAACAAGCCAGGTGTAGAAGGCGTGGGCATCGGTATGCACCCCAGGATTGTATCCCGTCCACTAAAAAGCCGGCGCCCCCGAAGGGGACGCCGGCCTATGGAGCACCTCTAAATGGTAGGACTAAAACTCGAAGACTATGCGGGACTTCTTGTTACGAGAACCGCCACTCCGCCGACGGCGGCGCAGGAGCAGCAGCAGAGCCAGCCCGCCGAGGACCGCGAGGCCCGCCCCCGAAGTGAGGAAGGCTACGAGACCACTCTGAGCGGTGGACGCCGCGGGGCGCTGCTGGATCTCCTCCGGAGTCGCCCGGCCTTCCATGATCTCCTTGAAGTTCTGGAGATCCTGGTCGACCATAACCTGCGGGTTCGCCACGATCCTGGCACCGACCTCGCCGAGCTTACCACCGGGAGGATCGGCGTAGTTCATCGAGACCTCGACACGCGTCCTGTTCGGCCCAAGCTCCTGGAACCGCACCTCACCCGAAGTGTCGACGTCGCCATCCAGAGACTCCCAGGCGATAACCTGGTTCTCCTGCTCCTGGGTGGTCTGCGCATCGAATTCCAGCTTGACGCCCAAAGGCCCCTTTACCCTCCAATGGGTCCGACGGTTGCCTACGCTCCGCACCTCTTCGATGTTGCTCATGAAGTTCGGCAGATTCTCCAGGGTCCGCCAATAGTCGAAGACCTGAGAGACCGGCGTCTCCACTACCACACTAGACTCGACCCGCTGAGGCATAAATCCTCCCATTGAAGCTTTCGTACGTCTTTATCTTCTTACCCAAGCAGAGCGTGCATAAAACTCGCTTCAGTATGCTACAAAGCTCCGCCGGGAACACAGACACCCCGACGAGAACCAGGTCAGGCCGACTACCCCCTCCACGACAAGTTATCGGTCACGCTCAAAAATCGCAGAAACACCCGTTAGTTAGCGTGGAATTGCTCCCATGAACCGCTGTAAAGCCCACCTCAACAAGCGAGGGGCGCCGCTACACGACGCCCCTCCACACTCTCCCTTTCCCCAAGCAAAAGCCCCCTAAGCTCCTGCTATACCTGAGAGCATAGACAAGTAGTTCCACTTTGTCAAACAAGATGCATACCGCAACTATATACGAAAAGAGAATAGTTACCGAAATAAAGAAAATAACGTTTGTTTCGGTGAAAGTCTTTTACCGGTAAGTACATTCTAGATCATCGTACCGCAGAGGATGGCGGTTGCCACCTCTCGCCGGCTATCGTAACGGAAAGGGCTTACGGCTCAGAATTCCCTTACCGTATCGGCAGCCGTGCGGGGAGTCGTGGTTGCTACCGCCACGCCAATTAGGAGCAAGACAACCGCATCGCGCCCCTCCTCCGTCATCTTGCCGTGAGGAGGCCGCTCTTCATCGAGGAGTAGCCAGCCCGTCACCGTCCGGGGACT
>JADDPY010000162.1 GCA_016781635.1 Rubrobacter sp. | reverse complement strand
TTATGGAATGACCGCGGCGTTGGCTGCTGCCGGCGGGAAGGACCGCGCGCGGCAGAACCCGGCGCTGCCGATCGCCGCGGCGGCCAAGGCAGGTCTCGATCTCGCCACCTGCCTTAAGCTGGCAAGCGAGGAATGGCAGGAGAACAAGGCCTTCTGCAGCTGGTGCCAGATGGCGACGCTAATTTCGGCCGCGACGCTGGCACTCTCGCTGCCGGAAGCGATGAAGGCGGCGCGGCAGATCGGCTGAGGTGCAGCGCGCTTGAGATCCTCATGCACCTGAGCAGCTGCTGTCGCTCTGCTGGGAGTTAGGCGGCAACACGAACTCTCGCTTGTGCCGATTTCATCCACGTAGACGCCTAACAAGTGGGCCCCCGCCATGTTCTGGCGGACAGGTCCGCGCGCGAAGGCTTATCAATCAGAAGCGCGTGGCGGGAGCCTGCCATTGCAGTTAGACGCATCGGCGACAACTGTTGTCAGAGCTTCCCTTGGAGACGGAACTGGCACACACCGCAAACATAATCGTCGGAAGCCGCGTAGGCCGCTTCTAACGCAACGGCATAGATAGCTAAATCAAATTCAGCAAAAACGGTAGCCCCGTCTCTGTTCCGTCTTCTACAGATGGACATAAACTCTGCACCTCAGGGGGGCAGTCCGTAGACCCACCCGCCCCGCCGGCTTGTTCGCCTCTAGCGCGATGAGCGCCGAAGCTTACTCAGGACTTACGGGATTTTCTTTTCGACTCTTTGCTCTGCATGGCGTTCTTGCCCTCCTGTGATCCTTTGCGGTTCATCTGACTACGCTGCTGCGCGTCCTGCCTCATCTGCTGACCCTGCCGTTGACCCGCCTGGCCCTGTTTGGAGGCGCTCTGCCTGCCCTGTTGAGAAGCGCCGCTTCCGTTCTGACCGCCACCGCCACCTTGCTGGGCTACCG
>JADDPY010000447.1 GCA_016781635.1 Rubrobacter sp. | reverse complement strand
CAAGGGAGTCTACCGCGACCCGGTCCGCTCCAGCCACGGGCACTTCGTGAAGGCCAGCGGTCTTAGGTGGGTGTGCGCGATGGTGCTGGTCCCCGTCCCTTGGGCTTGCCGGGTTTGGGCCCTACCGTTCCTGAGCGCCCTGGCTCCTTCCGAGCGTTACGCTACCGAGCGGGGCAAACGGCACAAGAAGATCACCGACTGGGCGTGGCAGATGCTTCTGGCGGTAAGGCGTTGGTACCCGAACCGCGAGGTCGTGGCCGTCGCCGACAGGAGCTACGCCAGCCTGAAGCTGCTTCACCGCTGCCGGAACCTGAGGGAGCCGCTCACCTTCGTCACCCGCCTACGCCTGGACGCCGCGCTTTACGATCCGGCACCGCCCCGCACACCGGGGCAACGGGGAAGACCGCGTCTCGAGGGCGAGCGCCTGCCCAACCTCTCGGCGGTGGCCGAGGACCCGAGCACCGCCTGGGCGTCGTCCGTAGAGGTGGCCGACTGCTACGGCAAGGGGAAGCGTACCGTGGAGGTGGCATCCGCGACGGCGGTCTGGTACAGCACGGGCTTGTTCGCCGTGCCCCTGCGCTCTGGGTATTGATCCGCGACCCGCGAGGTGCCTTCGCCACGCAGGCGCTCTGCTGTGCACCGACCGAGCCGCGGACCCGGGCCAGGTCCTACGCTGGTTCGTCATGCGCTGGCAGATGGAAGCGACGTTCCAAGAGGCGCGTCGGCACCTCGGCTTCGAGACGCAAAGGCAGTGGTCAGAGTTGGCGCTCCGGCGGACCTCGCCGGCGTTGCTGGGCCTCTTCTCACTCGTGACGCTCTTCGCCCACCGGCGGATGACGGCGAAAACGGGAACCATTCGGCGGTCGGCCTGGTATGACAAGGAGCACCCGACCTTCGCCGAGGCGTTGGCACTGGTCGGTGGGGAGTTGTGGGCCCGGGAGACTTTCCACGGGTCGCATCCGGGGACCGACACGGTAGAAATC
>JADDPY010000316.1 GCA_016781635.1 Rubrobacter sp. | reverse complement strand
CAGCTTCACGTTCTACCTCACTCCTGTCGTACGTATTCCTAACAAAAGCCGTCCAACAAGACGCTGCAAGCGACGCCTGAGAACGTGGCGAAATTTCATTGTTCGCTCCTTAGTTCCCATAACTCTGATTCTCGGAAACATACAAAGGAGACCGTATGATGGTGATACGGTCTCCTGGGAATGCGCCACGGTGGCAATGGTTGCTTACGCCCGCAGCTTGCCTTGCTGAGCGAACTGCTCCAGCTGAGCGTTCGCTATGCCCTGCTCAAGCCTCAGCAAAATAGGTGATAGCTTTAGGCTGGCCCGCCAAGAAGGGGTTCGCCCATGCTGACCCCACGTCCCGTGGCATTCCTTGGTTGGTCACCACCATGAAGGGCACGCCTTCGAAAATAGCCAGGACGGTAGCGGGATCTGAAACGTACTGTACCTGTTCGCTTTTTTGCCCGCGTGAGCGGGTGGTAACGTACCGCATGCCTCGGAGGGACTCACCGACAGTTGCCGTCCAGGTTGTACCTTTGAGGATATAGGTTATGGAGTAGACGCGCCGGTCTCTAGTTGGGACCGGACATCGACACCACGTTGCAAAGGTTATATAGACCGACTCTTGCGTATCAGGCGTCTCGGTAGGTACGAAAAAGGCGGGTACGGTACGCATTGTTACTCCTGCACATTTTCTTAGTACCTACTCTAGCATAGGAGCCCGCCAGACGGCAACGCGAGGGTTGCCGTGATTGCTTCGTTCCATGCCAGCGTGGCAACAAGTTCAAAGGATGCCGAAGCAAGGGCAATCATGGTCTGCAGAAACGCTCGGTGATTCATGACGATCTACCCTCCTGTGACCAGTGGAATAGTGCAGCACTACGCACACGATACTGGCGTACCTATTCTGCTGGATAGGTGTAATGGCTACCGTCATCATCCGCCTAGGCTGCACCTCCATGCGCGCTCGATCACGCGACCCGCCGATAGTCGTGATGGAGACCGTCCA